>JAILFE010000454.1 GCA_024697725.1 Oscillospiraceae bacterium | reverse complement strand
AAAAATAAACAGCGGCGAACTTACCGATGTTGCTTACAATACATGGATAAAGACACTTATCCCGGTAAAGCTTGAAAACAATTATGCCTGCTTTACCGTTCCGTCGGAATTCCATAAAAACTGCACTATTAAGAATTACGGCGCTCTGCTTAAAGAAGCTTTTCTTTCTATACTCGGCTTTGAGGTTGAGCTCGATATAACTGTCGCTTCGGACGACGCTCCCCGCACGGATGAGGAAGAACATTCCATTCTGAAGACGGAAGAAAAATCCGATTACGAATATACCTTTGACACATTTATTGTAGGGCGCTCGAACGAATTTGCATATGCCGCCTGCACGGCAGTGGCAAGAGCAAACCGCACCGATACGACATATAATCCCCTTTTCATTTACGGTCCCTCAGGAATGGGAAAAACTCATCTGCTGAATGCTATATACAATGATGTTAAAAATAATATGCCCGAAAAAAATGTCATAATTTCAACGGGAGAATCCTTTGCCAACGAGCTCATAGATATGATAGCCAAGAAAAATACACAGTATTTCCACCAGAAATACCGCAGTGCGGATATACTGCTGATAGATGATATCCATTTCATAGCCGGCAAGGATTCCACTCAGGAGGAATTTTTCCACACCTTCAACGAGCTTTACAATAACGGCAGACAGATCGTTATAACCTCCGACCGTCCTCCCAAGGAGATAAAGACACTTGAAAGCCGTATAAGGACAAGATTTGAATGGGGACTTATCGCCGATATATCCGCGCCTGAATATGAAACGAGAGTTGCCATAATCAAGCGCAAGGCAGACCTAATGAACTTCAACATCCCCGATGATGTTATCGAATGCATAGCAAACAGACTGAAATCCAATATCCGGCAGCTCGAAGGCTGCGTGAACAGACTGAAGGCTCTTCAGGAGCTCGTCGGTACAAAGCCCACTGTCGTTATGGCTCAGAATGCTATAAGGGAGATACTCTCGGACGAGCAGCCCTCCCCCGTTACCGTTGAAAAGATAATAAACGATGTTGCGAGCGTATACGGCGTGACCGTCGATGATATCCGCTCGAGCAAGCGTTCGTCTATAGTATCCACGGCAAGGAAGGTATGCGCATACGTGATGAAGCAGCTTCTGCAGCTTTCCCACAAGGCGATCGGTGCTGAGATAGGCGGAAAGGATCATTCAACGGTCGTGTATTATATAGAAGACGTCTCAAAGCAGATGGAAAACGATGTACATACCAAGGAAACTATCGAGGATATAATCAAAAACCTCAGAAAGAACTGATGTTTTTTCTTTGAAAATCAAAATATACAAGCAGTTATAAAATCTGTTTTCAACATACTGTTGAAAATCCTGTTTAAAATTTTATCGTCATTTTTCAGCGATTTCTGACTGCTTTTACTGTTTGTATAAACATATCTTTCCACACAATGTTGAAAGATATGTGGGTAAAACGTTTTTAAACATATTTTTCCACATATATTTGACATTTAACATAGCTGTTTCAACACAAATGTTAAAAACTGTAACCAAGTTTGTAATTCAAATGTAACTTTTAACATTTAAACAGAATTTCAACGATAGCTATGTTAATATTTTAACTCCGTACTTTTGCGGTTTATCAGGCTTTTCAAAACTTTCAACATTACTACTACTGTTACTATTTTGTAATTATATATATTTTATTTTATTCTTTTGATATCAAATTGAAAGCTTTGAATTACAAAATGTAATCTTTGAAAATATTCAATAACAAAAATATATAATACTGTGAAAAAAGAAAGGATGTATCAGATTGAGATTCAAATGCAGCAGAATAGTGATAATGGAGGCTCTTAACAATGTATCAAGAGCTGCTTCTCAGAAATCGACCATACCGGCTCTTGAAGGAATAAAGCTTTTTCTGAACAAGGATGTGCTCGAACTGACGGGATATGATATGGAGCTCGGCATACAGACATCTATAGGAGTCGAATCGGATGATTACGGTGAGATCGTCGTGAGCTCGCGCCTTTTCTGCGATATAATCAGGAAAATGGACAACGATACCGTAACAGTCGAGATAGACGAGAATATGAAAACGACCATAAAGGGAAACGCTGCCGAATACAATATCCTTGCTATCCCCGCAGATGAATACCCCACTCTGCCGGAATATGACGAAAGCGACAGCTTCACACTTTCACAGTCGATGCTGAAAAATATGATAAATCAGACGATATTTGCCGTTGCAGCCGATGAAAAGAAGCCTATCCTCACGGGAGAGCTCTTTGATATCGAAAAGGGTGAATTCAATCTCGTGGCTATAGACGGATACCGTATGGCAATACGTCACGAAAAACTGGATAATGATGACAGATATAATTTCGTCGTGAAGGCAAAGGCTCTCTCGGAGGTCGCAAAGCTTCTGAACAGCGAGGAAAAGGAAGAGAAAAAAGAAAATAACGGAGATAATGATACTTCTTCCGATAATAAGACAAATAAGGACAGCAACTCTGTTTCGGTAAATGTCACGAAAAAGCATATCATTTTCTCACTCAACGGGTATACCGTGATATCGAGACTTCTTGAAGGCGATTTCCACAATTACAGAGCTTCGCTCCCGAAATCGCATTCTACGGAGGTAGTGATAAATACAAGAGAGCTTCTCGATTCGCTCGACAGATGCTCGCTGCTCATCAATGAAAAGATGAAATCTCCCGTAAGATGCCTGTTTGATAACGGTATGCTGAAAATAAACTGCTCAACGGCGCTCGGAAAACTTTCCGATGAGATAAAGGCTGATATCTCAGGAAATCCTCTTGAGATAGGCTTCAACTGCCGCTATATATCCGAGGCTGTGAGGGCTGTCGGATCCGATATGGTCAAGCTTGAGCTCAGCGGCGGACTTGCTCCTATGGTGATAAAACCCGTGCAGGGAGATGAATTTGTTTTCCTTGTACTGCCCGTAAGACTCAAATCGGAATGATAAGGAGCATTATATCATATGAAAAAAGTCTCTATCCATACCGAATATATAAAGCTCGATCAGCTCCTGAAATTTGCGGGAGTATGTGCTATCGGCAGTGAGGCGAAAGCGCTGATACTCGACGGAAATATCTCTGTGAACGGTGAGGTATGCCTGATGAGGGGAAAAAAGATACGTGCGGGCGATATCGTCGGGACAGCGGATGAAACTATTGAGGTCGTATCGGAAGAAAACGGATAATGAATATAACCGCGATCACTGCTGACGGATATAAAAATCTGAGCGGCGTGGATATAGTCCCAGACAGGAAACTGAACGTATTCTGCGGGAAAAACGCACAGGGCAAGACCAATCTCATAGAAGCGGTATGGCTCTGTACGGGATGCAAATCGTTCCGTCTTGCACGGGACCGGAATTTTATAGGCTTTGATAAGGAAAAAGCTTCTGTTTCGGTGAGCTTTGAAAATTCGGTAAGGGAGCAGAATATATCCTTTGAGATAAAAAAAGGCAGTCTCAGAGACAAGGATATCACTCTCAACGGGGTGAAGGTGCCGCTGATGTCACGGCTTTTCGGGAGCCTTAAATGCGTAGTATTCACTCCGGATGATCTTTCTCTCATGAAGGGTTCTCCCGAAAACAGAAGGAGCTTTATCGACCTTTCCGCCTCACAGCTCAAGCCCTCGTTCGTTTCCGCGCTGAACAAATACAACGGTCTGCTCGCACAGAGGAACGCTGCCGTGAAAAGCATCAGCTTCGGTATGTCCTCGGCGGATGATCTGGAGATATGGGACAGGCAGCTTGCTGTGACGGGCGCATATATATCGCTTATCAGATATACCTACTGCAGTGATCTGAACAGCTATACCGAAAAGCTGTACAGCACGATCACGGGCGGGAAAGAGGATATGAAGCTCGGATATATCTCTACGATATATGATTCTCTCGAAGGAAGGACCGATTATAACGGCGAACTTGCCGATATATATTACGACCGTCTGAAGCGTTCCCGCGGGGATGATATCAGGATGGGTTATACCACGGTCGGGATACACCGCGACGATATGTCAACCGAAATAAACGGTCTCGATGTGCGGGAGTTCGGTTCGCAGGGACAGCAGAGAAGCGCCGCCGTTGTGATGAAGACCGCTCAGGCAAAGATAATCGAGGAGGAAACGGGTGAAGCGCCTGTCATGCTCCTTGACGATGTATTAAGCGAGCTCGATGATTCGAGAAAGAGCTTTATCCTCGGCAATATCAGCGATATACAGGTATTTATAACCTGCTGCGACAAGAGCTTTATCTCCGGGATCGATATGCCGGGAAAGATATTCTGTGTCGATAACGGACAGATAACAGAGGAATAATGATGTATGTTTATCTCGGAGAGGAGACCGTAATAAACGACAGTGATATCATCGGTATCTTTGATATAGAAAATACCTCCGTCAGCCGCAGTACGAGAGAATTTCTTGCGGCTGCGGGAAAAAACGGCAGCACCGAATATGTGAGCTATGATATGCCCAAGGCGTTCGTGCTGTGCAGAGAAAAGATATATATTACCAAGGTGTCGTCGATGACGCTTAAAAAGAGAATATATCAAAAGACAGATTCAACATAATTTTAAAAATATGTTGAATAAAGATAAAGATATACCCGAAAGGATGTAAAAGATGTCAGAAAATGCAAGCAATTACGATGAAAGTCAGATACAGGTGCTTGAAGGGCTCGAAGCGGTGCGTAAAAGACCCGGTATGTATATCGGATCGACAGGACCGCGCGGGCTGCATCATCTTGTCTATGAGATAGTGGATAACTCCATAGACGAAGCACTTGCCGGCTACTGCACTCAGATCAGCGTCAAGATACTGCCCGGAGATATAATCAGCGTATCGGATGACGGACGCGGCATCCCCGTCGGGATACATCCCAAGGAAGGGATATCTGCGGCGACTGTCGTTTATACGATACTCCACGCGGGCGGAAAATTCGGCGGCGGCGGATACAAGGTCGCAGGCGGACTTCACGGTGTCGGTGCATCGGTCGTGAATGCTCTTTCGGAATGGCTGGAACTCACCGTCAAGGACGGTAAAAATGTGTATTTCCAGCGTTTTCACAACGGCGGTAAATATGATGAGGAACTCAAGCAGATCGGTGAGACTACCGAGACCGGTACATCTGTAAAATTCAAGGCGGATCCCGAGATATTCACCGAAACAACTGTATATGATTATGATATACTCCTGAAGCGCCTGAGAGAGCAGGCATTCCTCAATGCGGGAGTAAAGATAGTATTTTCCGATGAACGCGATCCCGAGAACTATAAATCGGAAACTCTCTATTACGAAGGCGGTATACGCCACTTTGTCGAGCATATCCACAAGGTCAAGGGACTTGAACCTATGAGCGACAAGGTGATATATCTCAGCGGCACAGACGGAGATTCCACCGCAGAGATCGCAATGATGTGGAACGATTCCTATAACGAGGATATACGTTCGTTTGCGAACAATATCCATACCACTGACGGCGGTACTCATGAGATAGGTTTCAAGAATGCGCTCACAAAGGTCATAAACGAATACGGCAAGCAGTTCGGAAAAATAAAGGAAAATCAGGACAAGCTCGTCGGCGACGATGTGAGAGAGGGTCTTACAGCCGTCATATCGGTCAAGCTCACGAACTGCGAATTTGAGGGACAGACCAAGGGCAGGCTCGGAAATCCCGAGGTAAGACCTATGGTGGAAAAGATAGTCACCGAAAAGCTGATGAACTATCTTGACGAAAATCCCGCGATTGCAGATATCATAATGGAGAAATCCATAAATGCACAGAAGGCGCGTGAGGCAGCAAAGAAAGCACGCGAAACGGCGCGGAAGAAATCGGCTATGGACAGTGCTTCCCTTCCCGGAAAGCTCACCGACTGCTATGAGCATGATATCACCCAGACCGAACTTTATATAGTCGAGGGAGATTCTGCGGGCGGTTCTGCAAAGAACGGCAGGAACAGCCGCTATCAGGCTATACTCCCGCTCTGGGGAAAAATGTTGAATGTCGAAAAGGCAAGGCTCGACAAGGTGTATTCCAATGAAAAGCTGATGCCTGTCGTTGCGGCGCTCGGAACATCCATCGGCGAGGATTTCAATATTGAAAAGCTGAGATACGGCAAGGTCATAATAATGGCGGATGCCGATGTTGACGGTTCGCATATCAGGACCCTTCTGCTGACGTTCTTCTTCCGCTATATGCGTCCGCTGATAACCAATGGCAATATCTATATCGCACAGCCGCCGCTCTTCAAG
>JAILFE010000441.1 GCA_024697725.1 Oscillospiraceae bacterium | reverse complement strand
GCGGCGAACCGCACGGGTATCTCCGCCCGCTGTGCGTGATCCTCGATAAGGCTCATAACTCCGTGAATCGCGCGGTGTACTGCGCCGTTGTGATCTTCCTTGCTGCAAAAATCCGTGCGATGAGGCTTTTCGTGATACTTTGCAACATGGATCGCATGATTGATAAGCTCGTTTATACCTTCATTCTTCGCAGCCGATATCGGCACGACAGGTATCCGAAGCAGCTGTTCCATTTTGTTTATCCTGATAGAGCCGCCGTTGCCGTGAAGCTCGTCCATCATATTCAGTGCGAGTACAGTCGGGATCCCAAGCTCCAGAAGCTGCATCGTAAGATAGAGATTGCGCTCGATATTCGTAGCATCAACGATATTGATTATAGCGGTCGGCTTTTCTTCAAGAATGAATTTTCTCGATACGATCTCCTCGCCGGTATACGGAGAAAGAGAATATATCCCCGGAAGATCGGTGACCTCGGTTTCGGGATGTCCCTTTATCGCACCGCTTTTTTTATCAACGGTCACTCCCGGGAAATTGCCGACGTGCTGATTTGAACCTGTGAGCTGATTGAACAATGTTGTCTTTCCGCAGTTCTGATTGCCGACAAGTGCGAAGGTGAGCATCCCTTCATGTGCGGGAGAATTGTCCGTTTTCTGATCGAAATGATCCTCGCCGAATCCGGGATGAGGTGTCTCCCCCTTATTCATCCCGGGGATGCTCTCACCTTCATCCGGCAGACTGACGGTATCAAGAGCATCATCGGAAATATCTTCATCCGCTGTGCTGCGGATATCCGTTACGGCTATCTCCTCGGCATCGGCAAGACGCAGTGTCAGTTCATAGCCGTGTATCATAAGCTCCATAGGGTCGCCCATCGGAGCATACTTTATCAGAGATATCCTTTCACCGGGGATAACTCCCATATCAAGAAAATGCTGCCGCAGCGCTCCCTCTCCGCCGACAGCGGATATCACAGCAGTCTGACCCGGTTCAAGCTGTCTGAGCGTTGACTGCTTTTCGATCGTATCTGTCATTTATTTCCCCACTCCTTCCGGAAAACAGAAAAAGGTATCAACAAACAGGATATAAAAACGATCTGTGTAAAATCAACATCCGTAAATCCCGGAACAAAAAGCCGGGTAAAAAAACTTTTGTCCTGAAACATCTGCCGGAAATAAATAATAATCATCATTCCCCGACAATATAGATTATACCACTGCTTTGTTCAAATGTCAATAACGGGTCGTTTGCGTTTCTCCGGTGAAATATATGTCTGATCATAAAGAACGGATATTAATCGTTTCCGTTGATTTTTGTATCAGCAAGAATAATCAGGACAACACTTTGAAGCATGAACCGATCTTTCAATAACAAAAATGTGTTTGAAAAGAGATCGTACAGAAACAGATCAGGTAATGACCGATCGCAATAAAATCAGCATTTTTCACAAGATTTTTATAAAAAAGTCTTGACAGAAAGAAATTTATGTGTTATGCTGAATGCATAGAATGATCGTCATTGATAACGGTCATTAAAAATTCATTCCGGGAGGATCAGATTATGGCTAACAAAAAAAACAGCAAAAAGACCGAAGCACCCGCTGCTGTCAATGAAACACCCGCAGTAAAAGTTGAAGAAGCTGCCGCACCCGAAAAGAAGGCTCCGAAGCCCAAGGCAGAGAAAAAAGCAGCACCTGCTGCAAAGAAAGCTCCTGCTGTCAAGGAAGAAGCTGCCGAAAAGAAGCCTGCCGAAGCAAAGGCTGCAAAGCCCGCAAAGAAGACGACAAAGACTTCTGCTACAAAAGAGTCTCTCGTTATCCAGAGCGGTGACAATGAATACACAATGGCTGATATCATCGAAAAGTGCAAGAACGATCACAGAGGCGGCAAGAGACTTCATATCACATCCATACAGGTCTATGTCAAGTCGGACAATAATGAGCTGAGAGCTTATTATGTTATCAATGACAAGGCTGACGGAAAGTATGTCGTTCTTTGATATCTATAAGAATATTGTAAAAAGGAGCTGCATCTTTATATGATGCGGCTCCTTTTTTGCGGAAATTTTCAACAGCTATTGACACATTATACTATAGGATATATAATTGTATTAACATAAAAATATCTGCATCTCAGGATCCGCATAAATGTAAATCATTATTTCAATTTAGTATATTCTGTCAAGGCGGTGTTTCTATGAATGACTATGAGCGAAGCATCTCTAAAACGATGTATGCCTTCGGTTTTTTCCTTATACTTACCGATCTGATACTTCTGATATTATCCTTTGCAAACGATATGCCGTTCATGAGATATGTGGTATACGGCAAGCTGACGCTCAATATCACGAATCTTTTCATCATATATAAAAAGCATTATCTGACAGCTGTATTTATAATGTACATCGTTATAATAGCGTTCATGATATCGGCTATAATATGCATGGGACTTGAACCGGGATTTCATCTTTATGTGATATCATTGCTCGCTACCTTGCATTATATCTCATATGTCAATGTAAAAATGACCGGAAAGATAATAAAAGCTGTCCCCGCAGAGATATTCATCGTTCTGTGCTATGCACTCTCCTGCGCTTATGTCCGCACAAGCGGCGCTCTCTACCCTGTCAGCAAACTTGCCGGAGATCTGCTTTTCGGCTTCAATTCCGCGATCGTAATAATCATAATCGTGTTCTATATGCATTCCCTGATGGATATAGTGAACGATTCCGAACAAAAGCTCTCAGACATGGCGATGCTCGACAAGCTCACAGGTCTTTACAACAGACATTATCTGCTCTCGCTCATCGACAAGATCTCCGAATCAGACAGAAAGAACTGCTGGGTAGCGATACTTGATATAGATAACTTCAAGCAGGTGAACGATATCTACGGTCACATATGCGGTGATATCGTCCTGAAAGAGATCGCGGATATAACAAAAAACGTATGCAGTGACTGCACCGTTTGCCGCTGGGGAGGCGAGGAGTTCGTCATCCTTTCCAAAAAGATCAGCAATAAGACCGTGCTTCTCGAAAAGCTGCGGGAGACTGTTCAGGATAAAACGTTTTATTATGATGACAAACAGCTCAGTGTCACTGTGACGATAGGAGCAGAAGAGTATACACCCGGTCTTTCAGCCGATCTCTGGATAAGCCGTGCCGACGAAAAGCTCTATACCGGCAAGAAAAGCGGAAAGAACCGTATCGTGGCATGATCTTCGCTGCACAATGACCGCGGGGAGGACAAATGGAAAATATCAGATTTGAAAAGCTGAAAAACGGCATAGAGATAGCCGTATCGGATGAACATACCTTCGGAACAGATGCACTGCTGCTCGCCGACTTCGCAGTCGTCCATAAAAAGGATACGGTAGTCGATATCGGAACGGGCTGCGGGATAATCGCTTTTATAATAAAGCTTCTGCACGACCCCGCTGTGATATACGGCATAGATATACAAAAGCAGGCGGCAGATCAGTTCGCGCTCGGGATAGAGCGTTCAGAGCTTGACGGAAGGATACCCCTGTGCATGGAGAGATGTGATATCGACCCGAAAAAAGAACCTCTCGGCAATTGCGGGTGCGTTATATGCAATCCGCCGTACAAGGCAGCGGGACAAGGCATACAGAGCGCGGGGGAAGCACAGAAGATCGCGCGGCACGAGATATCATGCGGACTGGATGATATCTGCAAAGCTGCCGCAAGACTTCTG
>JAILFE010000428.1 GCA_024697725.1 Oscillospiraceae bacterium | reverse complement strand
TGTCAGCAAGGCGGCTTATGTATGTATGCCCACATCCCTGAGCAACGATTCTCTTGCTTCGCCGTTCGCAGTGCTCGGAACGGTCGGGAGCGCAAGAAGAACGCTCGACTGCAAGATACCCACGGCTATCATCGTCGATACGAACATGATAAGAAAAGCTCCCCTGAACCAGACTCTCGCAGGCATCGGCGACACCATAGCCAAGCATACCGCGCTTTTTGACTGGAAGCATTCCGCAAAAAAGACCGGCACCCATATCGAGGACTTCGCCTATGCCCTGAGCCGTATGAGCTATGATTCGGTATACTACTGCGATGAGCAGGACATGGAAAGCAGAGTATTCATCCGTGTGCTTTCAAGAGCTCTCGTCATGGGCGGACTTGCAATGGAGATCGCAGGCTCGTCAAGACCCTCCAGCGGCAGCGAGCATCTGTTTGCTCATGCCATCGAGGAATACTATCCGCAGATAAAGATATCTCACGGAATGGCAGTTGCAATGGGAACAGTCCCCGCCTGCATATTCCAGGGACAGGATGCCGAGGGTATAAAGAACTTTTTCAAGCTCCACGGGCTCGATATATCACCCGCGTCCTACGGCATAACCGAGGATATGTTCGCGGATATGTGGGACAAGGCTCGTATAGTGCGCCCCGGACGCATAACGATACTCGATGATACAAAGCAGGACAGAGCGCAGCTCGATGAAATTTATCACAGATTGGCGGAATAATATGAAAACAGGACTTATATTCGATATGGACGGCACTCTCTGGGATTCCTCGGCGAATGTCGCAGCTTCGTGGACAGAAACGGTGAAGTCTCTCGGCTATGACCGCGCCCCGATAACACAGAAAGATATCATGAATGTAATGGGGCTTACAATGGACAGGATAGCGGATATCATATTCTCCGATCTTCCGAAGGAAGAACGTATGGATCTGCTCGAAAAATGCGGGAACAGCGAAAATGAATATCTCTCTTCGCACGGCGGCATACTCTATCCAGGGATCGAGGACACGCTGAAAATACTGAAGGAAAATTATCATCTCTATATCGTCAGCAACTGCCAGAGCGGATATATCGAAGCATTTCTCGGGTATTATGATCTCGGGAAATATTTCGACGATATCGAATGCTACGGCAACAACCTCAAGAACAAGGGCGACAATATCGCTCTTATCGCCGGAAGGAACTCTCTTGACACGGCGTGGTATGTCGGAGATATACAGGGCGATTACGATTCCGCGATGCAGGCGGGAACGGGCTTTATCCATGCGGCATACGGCTTCGGCAGCATAAACAGCCCCGTGCCGGAACTAATGCGGTTCACCGATCTGCCAGTGCTTATGGAGTCGGTATGCGGGACACTTCCTTCAGCCGGAAACAGAACAAACTAAATCGAACCGCCCGCAGACGGCTATGTCTGCGGGCGGTCATTATTACCTCAGCTTCGGCGTTTCCTCAGATATCAATGATATCCATGAGCTCGTCAATGCCCATTTTATACGGTATCCTTGCAAGGCGCTCCTCATTGCGGGAGATCGCAAGTGCCGATCCCTCGAGCATGGAAAGATATGCCGCACGGTCGGTGCAGTATTTTTCCTTCAGCGGTATTATGGAATTCTTTTCTATGAAAGCGGCAAGCTCATCAAGACCGGAAAATCCCATCGCATCTGTCAGCAGCTTCACATCAGCGCTGCCGGCATATTTCATGAATCCCGGGAGAAACGCTCCTATCGCCATGCCGTGCGGAACGTGATAATTGTATGTTATCCCGTAGCTCAGAGCATGGGGGACCGATGTTCCCGCGATAGCTATAGCCTTTCCGCCGTAATTCGAGGCAAGAAGCATATCCCATAACATACTGTCCGCATCATCGCAGGCATTTATGCCGTCTGATATAACATCCTTCGCCTTTGACCATATCCTCAGACCCTCTATGCAGATCTGTCTGCTCTCGTCGGTGGCATGGGTGTTGATGAAGCTCTCTATCATATGACCCATCGCATCAATAGCAGTATTGCGGAGAATATCATCCGATGCATATCTCAGATATTTCGCATCGAGCAGAGCCAGAGCCGGGAATATCCTGTGCGGAAGGCTCATTTTTGTTTTCAGCTCGCTCCTCGAAAGCACTGCAACGCCTGTCGCCTCCGAGCCCGTTCCGCAGGTGGTCGGTACAGACACGACCGGCATATGTATACTGTTTGCAGCAGCGCCCTTATCATACATATAGTCAACGCCCATACCGGGAGCAGCCATAATGAGCGCCGCAGCCTTTGCCGCATCGAGCGGCGAACCGCCGCCTATGCCTATCACAAAATCGCAGCCCTCATCAAGCCCCGTCCGTGCCGCCTCCATGACGGAGTCTACAGACGGGTTTTCCTCCGTGCGGTCAAACAAGGCATAGCCTCTGCCGTATTTTTCAAGAGCAGCGATACAGTCGTCAAGACTGCCGTTTATGCGTGATGAGTGTCTGCCGGTGACTATCAGTGCCTTTTTTCCGAGCGAGGAAAGCTCCTCTGCATGGGCTGTCACGGCATTTTTTTCAAAATAAGTCTTTATTTCTGGCATAGATTTTTCCTCCGGTCATATGTTCTGAGATGTTTCCTTCAGACCGGATGTCATCCGGTGCTCCACAGCAGAAGATTTTATATCCTCAAGCTCCGGCGGATCAGCGGAGCGAAGCCTTGCTGCATAATCCGCAGCAGGCATGGGCTTTGCAAAGTAAAATCCCTGTATCATATCGCAGTCGAGCCCCGCAAGGAAATCCACCTGCTCCTTGCGCTCGACACCCTCTGCGACTATGCGCATATTCAGATGCTTTGCGAGCCTTATCGCATCCGACACAACGATCTCGCCTCTTCCGCCCTCCTGATCGCCGCGGAAGAACTCCGCATCGAGCTTGAGCACATCAAGCGGAAGCTCCTTGAGAGAATTCATCGAGGAATACCCTGTCCCGAAATCATCCATCGAAAGTTCAAAGCCCATATCCTTGAGCTTCTTCACAGTGGAGAGCAGCGCGTTCTTGTCTTCAAAGAACGCACTTTCCGTGATCTCGAGCTCGATAAGCTCATGCGGCACATGGTATTCGTCAACGAGCGAGCATATCAGCTCTGCAAGCATCGGGTCGGCAAAATGCGCTCTTGATACGTTCACCGAAACGGGAACTACCATTTTTCCTTCCGAGAGCCACTGCGCCTGAAGCTTTGCCAGCTCTGATATCATATAGTTATCTATCTTGATTATGAAATTGTTCTTCTCGAATATCGGTATAAAGCGCCCCGGGGATATCAGCCCTTCTGTGGGAGACTGCCAGCGGATGAGCGCCTCGCCGCCCGTCATCTCGCCGGTCAGGGGATTGTGCTTGGGCTGTATGTATACCTGGAATTCCCTGTTGTCGAGCGCCTTCTGCATATTCTCCTCGACATGGTGCTCCCAGAGGAGCTCGTTCTTCATATTCTCGTCGAACCAGAGCATACGCGATTCTGCTGTATCGCTTATCGCAGAACGCGCCATACCGGAGCAGTAGTACCAGTCCTCGGCGCTGCCCTTCTTCTCGGTTATCTCGCATATCCCCGCGCTGAAATCGATCTTCCGGTCGGGGAACATCGAGCGCACCTGCGATTCTATCTTGATTATCCTGTTTTCGACATCCTCGCGGCTGTCCATTTTCATGAGGAAGCCGTACTCGCCGTTGAAATTGCGCCCGTAGACCTCGCGCTTCTGCGTGTAATCGTGAAGGGTATGCGATGTTCTCGAAAGGAGCCATTCGCCCTCTTCCGTGCTGTGGCAGACGCAGTAGTTCTGATATTTGTCGATATGCAGGCATACCATCGCATATTTTACGGGATTGAGAGCCCTTCTGTTGATGTTCAGCAGCATATCCGCCTGACCCGTGAAATACGCCCAGTTCCTGTCCATTGTGATGGGGTCCATATAATACAGCCTGTTCATTTTCAGCTTGTCGGATATAGCGCGTATGCTCGTAATGAGATACATCAGTATCGGTATGAGCGTGACTGCCATGCCGTATGCCATTATGAGCAGACATATGAGCCTCTGCTTATTGCTCACAGCGACCTCGCCCTCGGTGCAGAGGTAGTATTCGCCGCTATGAACAGGCACAGTAGTCCATGCGCCGATAGTCTGTTCATCTTCATTGAGCCAGCGTGCCGCGCCGCTGCCTCTGCCGCCGCTTATGATCTCTATGAACTCACTGGCTACACGTTTTCTGTAGGAGCGATCGGCAAGCATCTTCAGCGACTCGAGCTCACCCATATCGGTCTCAAATTTTATATCCTCGTTCCCGTCAAAAAAGTCTATCGAATACTCGTTGAATTCCGATATAGATTCACCGCGGCTGTATACGAGCTTCCTGTGCCTGTCGTATACCTTTACTGCCGTGCAGGGCCTGATATCCTCCGAATCGATAAGAGCGGCGATCTCATCCGCGATCTTTTCATCGGACGTATCATCGGACACTTTTTCGTCGAGCCTGACATCGAGACTGTCTCTTATCGTATCCGTGACCTCATAGACATCGCCGAGCTGTGCAAGACGGGATATGGATACATATCCGAGCATACACGCCACGGATGCGCACGCTGCCACAGCCACCGAAAGCAGCATCACCAGAAGCGGCATCGCGATATGCAGCCTTTTCATGCCCTTTATGATATGGAATTTCTTTTTCTTCCAGTTTTTCTTACGTGCAAGTTCTTTTCTCTCCTGCACTGTAAGTCTTGTCTCCATAATGCATAACTCCTTATATATCGTTATTTGATGTCTGCTCAAAAAGCCGAAAAGTACGTAATAGTGCAACTTCGGAGTGCTTTTCGGCTTTTTGAGTGCAAGATTTTTGAG
>JAILFE010000419.1 GCA_024697725.1 Oscillospiraceae bacterium | reverse complement strand
TCTTTCACAGCAAAATCAAGCCATTGACCGCGTCATGGCTTCATAAAGTGAATGAAAGATACTCCCGGTTCGGTTCATTATCAGGTTTTTCATTTCATTCACCACCTTTCAGACTATGCTGGCATTATAGCATATAGTTTTGGTGTTGTCAATAGGTAATGCAAATAAAATTAACAGACCCGGATCTTTATTTGAGAAATAAATGCAAACAGTTTTTATTTGATCTATCTTTTTATATCCCATATCCCGTCAATGCCCAGAAAGCTGCGGGCAATTTCTTTGGAATAGTCCAGACCCCTGTCACTGTTTGTAAGTATGACGATATACTTGTTTTCATCGGGATATAAGACATAAAGGCTCTGGAACCCGGGATTGATACCCGAATGCCAGTATGTAGTCCTGTGATCTCCGCTGTATTCTATGGCGACACCCAGACCCCATGCGTTCTGTTCATCGATAGTAACGGCTGGGCTGAACATATCGGCGAAAGCGCCGTCTCCTTCTTTTGCTTCTTTCAGCAGCTCGTTACAGAACAGAGCCATATCTTCACCGTTGGAGCGGAACGTATAGGCACAATTGGCATCCTGCGGTATCAGCGTATTGCACACAGGCAGAGTTGCGGGAACGGCAAAGCCGAGAAGCATGAACAGAACACTTATTGCAGGTACAACGGCGCAACGGAGCTTCGTATGTTTTTTCGTGACAAACAGTACTGTCCCCATGACCGCAAAGAATATAAGGAACCATATCAGTACTTTGGAAAAATTGGATGAGAAGAGGAATAACAATGACAGTATATTGATCATCCCGGCAAGCAGGAAACAAACGGGCATGGAACGGCTGTATTTCAGTGTATCTGATCCGCTCAGCTTTCCTATGATGAGAGCAATGCCTGAAAGTACAAGAAATGACAGGAAGAATATCACCAATGCATACAGTATTGCCGTCCCTGCACTCATATATGGGTGTATCGTCCTGATGCTTTCAAAGCTTGAGTTTTTCATCCCGAGGGGTTCAAACACATACTTTGATGCTGCCTTTTCGAGAGTCATCCCTGAGGCGTTCTCTATGACATTCTGCAGATAGATATATCCTACTCCCGAATAGCAGAATGCGCTGCCGGGATCGGTATAGATATTCTTATCGATGCCGAATTCATAGCTGGGGGAAAAACCGGCGGTATGGCAGAGCAATTGCCGCAGCGTTATATCTTTAAGCCTTTCGTCATCGGTTATCAGTTCCGGATCGAGATAGGAGATGATCTCCCGATCAGGATCCAGTACCCCTTCATTGACCATGGCAAGAGCAGTATAGGCAGCAACGCTCTTTCCGTTGGAACCGAGTTCATATACGGTTTTTTCGTCCGTTCCTTTTCCTGTACTGGAATACCTGACGGAACCCTGATCGAAATATACGACAGTGCTGTTATGGATATCATACTTTTCTTCGGGTGAACCGTGGTCTCTGTCCTCACAGGCGGAAAGCATTACAGTTATCAGGAGGATCGTGATAACGAGACAGATTCTGATCGGTTTTTTCATTTTTTTATCCTTTCATAGTCTTGTTACTTCGGCAATTAAATATATAAATATAAACCATTCTGGTGAATATAGCTTCATTTTATATTATCGATAAATAGTGCGTGCTCAATAACCGCCCTACGGGCGGTTATTGGCAGAAGCGGCTGCTTACAGCCGCTTCTGCTGCAAATCAAAGATTTGCAGCGCACTACCTGATTAATGTCTGCTTATTGCTGACCTGCGGTCAGCAATAGTGCAAGATTTTTGGGCTTATCAGCTCAAAAATCTTGCACTCAAAAAGCCGAAAAGCACTTCGAAGTTGCACTATTACGTACTTTTCGGCTTTTTGAGCAGACATTAAATAATTGCCGAAGTAATAATGCGTCATTTTCCCAACAGTTTCAGTGTGCTGATATAGAGACAGCCTATCAGTTTCTTTTCATCAAGTTTGTTCATTTCACTGCTACTGATGTTGTAGCATCTATTCATGGTGACATCTCTGATGATGCCGTCAAAAGAGGCTACCACAAAGCTCAGTATGTCCGGAGCAGGAACGACAGGAGAAAAGTATCCCGCTTTGCACTGTGTGACGATCAGCTCTGCAAGACGTCCTGCCAGATACGGGAACACCGCTGTCTCTTTGGTTTCGCTGCTGATCCTTTTATCATATTCGGGATTCTGGACACAGAAGGTGCCCAGTTCAAAAAGAATCTTGTTATAGCTGATAAGCATATCGGAAAAGAAGCTTTCCGCGATACCGAACAGCTGCCTGAGCTTGTCTTCCGGAGCTGAATCGGAATCCATAACTTCATCTATACGCCCGATCTGGTCTCCTACGCGGTTTGCTTCATCGATCAGAGCGGCATACACCGAGTATATATTGTTGAAATACTTATATACACCGCCCTGGCTCATTCCGGTTTCGGCAACTATATCCGACATGGTCACGTTGCAGACAGGCTTTCTTTTGCAGACTTCAAAAGCCGCTTTTACGATCTCTTTTTTCTTTTCGATCAGGTATTCATCCTTAACTTTTGGCATCTTGTTCCCTCCCGGAAAAATAAACGACAGTGTTGTCGTTTTTATTATAGCATGGCAGTACAGGTTTGTCAAGTAGGGCGGAAAACTATTTTTACATGATATTTTCGGACAATGAGATCATCAGTTCAAAAGAAATACTGCAAAGAACTTGCAAAGGTCGGTATGATACAATACAGACATAACAAAGGAAACCCTTTAAACAAAAATAATCGATCATATATCAGGAGGAAATCACAATGAAAAGAACTAACATGAAGACAACGGCAGCCAATTCAACAAGGATCTTCAAGGAGGAAAAAACAATGAAAAATACAGCTAACATGAGAAAAAGAATCATCGCCGGCATACTGGCAGTAACAACATCATTCTCCGCACTTTCCACACTCGCTGTAACGGCAAGCGCAGAAAATATACCGTTCTACGAAGGCGATTGCATCGAAGTTCCGATGATCTCCGCAGATGAAGCGCCCATAGCGGAAACTACTCTCTTTTCAGGCTATGAGGAAAATACCGACGAGCTCGGGAATACAGATCCGGAAGACGTAATATCGGCAGACGAGACCGTTCCCGCAGACGAGGCTCCCACAACTGAGCTTTCTGACACAGAAGGTCTTGATGAGCTTCTTCAGAATGATGATGCGCTGATCAATCCTATGATGTCTGCCGAGAACCCCGAGGACGAAGCTCCCGCAGTCAAGGAAGTTGCTTCCGGTACACTAACTTTTCCGCCAAGAAGCAGGAAGGCAACAGATACATCAACAAGGGTACACAGGAAGGCGAAGTAGTTCTCGATTTCTATTCCAGAAACTATCAGTACATCAAAGGCAGCGACCTTGAAAAAATGTACAAAGAGCAGCAGTTCTTCAAGGGTAACGAGATCAACGAATTCATTGACTATATCCATACGACAACAGGCGGTAAGAAGTCAATAGCACAGTTCCTTGAAGAAAACCATCAGGAGATAACCTACGTGAAGACAGCTTCCGATTTTTCTATGGGCTCGGGCGCAAGCAGCAATGGTCCCTGCTACATCATAGTTGATCCCAAAATAACCACAACCACTAAACACAGAGATGAGGGGTACGTCTGGGGGGGCGCTTGCAACGATTACTATGACTGCACCGAGACAATAAAGGTAGTTGACATTAATGACCCCGAATGCAAGGTACAGGAGATCGTGATCAGAACATACGAGAAGGAAATATCTTATGCACTCCGTCATGAATATCATAATGATGTAAAAGACTTTCCGCATAATTTCCTTACTATCGGTTCTCACACAGCTACCGATAAGGACAGCATCAAGGAAAAGACCTACGACAACAAAGGCGGTCTTGATATAAAGGGACCGAAGAAGGAAATAATCGATGAGTCCACATTCAAGGGACCGAAGACCGATAAGTGATCGCTTTATGAACTCATAATACACTGAATAAACACAACGAACGCCCTCCGCACGGCAGCAGCTGTACAGAGGGCGTTTGATTCGGCAGTTGACGAGACTAATGAATCGTGATATAATAAAACAAAACATTCCGGAAGAGGAGTGAGAGTTTGAAAAAAACAAAGCGCAGGCGAAAGCTGCTGATACAGACAGCTCTGATCATGATACCGGTTTTCATACTCATGATCGCGGCTGTTGCGCAGACAGTATATATAAGCTCGGTAAACAGCTATCTCGAAGGACAGAAAATACAGATCGAAGATATGATGAATACTATGCTGACTAATTTTGTCCCTTACGGCACGGATGTTAAGGAATATCTCTGGGATTGGACTGCCGTGCAGCTCGAAAATATGCCGGTAAATCAATCGCTCGGGACGACAGAAGAAGAACAAGAACGGTATATGGAGTATTTTGATAAGGATAACCGATATAAAAAAGGCTGGTATGATGAGATGCCTTCCGATGTCGGTAATATATATCAGGGACTACCTTGCTTTTGTAAAGGTATTCGTAGATCAGACAGTAATGGCAGACAGTTTAGGCGGCTTTTTTATCATCGATGCCGATGATCCGGGGCAGGCACGCGCCATATTTGATATGGATGACAAGAGTGAATATGGCCGGACAGGCGGGTATTATGATCTCGATATTTCACGCTATCCCGTTTTGCGGCATGCTCTTGTATCAGACAGTGAAGAGATGATGTTTGAAAAGGTGAGGGATTTCCCTGCCGGGGGCAATTATTATCTGGGCTACCGTCCCGCTGTCGCAAACGGAAAAACAAGAGCCGTTTTCGTGATAGCGTATGACTGGGACGATCTGCTGGAAGATGCAGCGGATTACGGCTGCGATGTGGCTTTCCTTGACATACACATGAGAGGTATGAACGGTGTCGAGGTGGCAAAGCGCCTTAAAGATATAAACCCGAAGATGAACATAATCTTTGTCACGGGCTTTTCGGAATACAAGGGCGATGCAATGGATATGAAGGCGAGCGGATATATAATGAAACCCGTCACTAAAGAAGATGTTGAACGGGAGCTCAATGACCTGCGCTACCCTTCAATGCTCCCAAAGAAAGATGCACTTCTGAAAGTACAGTGTTTCGGAAACTTCGACGTATTCACACCGAACGGCGACCACGTCCGCTTCGAGCGCAGCAAATCCAAGGAGGTATTCGCATATCTCGTACACCGTCATGGGAGCTCCTGTACCACGCGCGAGATATTTGCCGTACTGTTTGAGGACGCACCGTATGACAAGAAACAGCAGAACCTTTTGCAGACATATATCTTTGCAATGATAAAGAGCCTGAAAGCAGTCGGGCGGAAAACGCTGTTGTCCGCAGCTACAACGCTCTTGCGGTGAATGTTGATGTGCTCGACTGCGATTATTACCGCTTTCAGGAGCTTGACGCAGGTGCGGTCAACGCCTACGAGACAGAATATATGAGCCAGTATTCGTGGGCTGATTTTTTGTATAACGGCTTCTGATCTGTATGCGGAGGAAAAAACAATGAAAGAAGCATTAAAAAGAATAGTTGATACTTTCCATAGATATAATTCGGAACATATGGCGGCGCAGGCATTCGGACTTGACGAAGACGTTGTATACGATGCTCTTGTGATCGCTCCGAGTTTTTCGCCGTATAAACTGCATATGGAAGAAAAGTGTTCGGTCACAGTCCTTAAAGAAGGCGCATATATCGCAGGATATCTTGTCGAAAAAGACGGTCTGGATATAGCCTGGATAAAGATAGGTTCATCTGCGGGCAATCTGATAGACCATTTGTCATTATGTGCAGAATTATCGTTCAAACGGATGATCTTCATCGGAGCAGTCGGAGGATTGAAAGAAGATATCCATCTGGGAGATATCTGTACTCCGTCATATTCTGTATCGGGAAGCTATGCGGATGCATACCTTATGAAAGAATCTATCCGGGATAATATGCTTTTTACAAAGGTCTTTCCCGATGCGAATTATGTTGAGCACGTTATTCAGACCGGTAAAAACAAAGGATATGATATCAGGTCGGCAAGCGTATTCTGCACACCTTCCATCGCAATGGAGTATATGCATCTGGATGAGATCAGAGCATTTGATACTGATCTGATAGAAATGGAAACAAGTTCTTTTTACCTGATGACCGATCTGTTTGAACTGCCCGGGATCGCACTGTTGGTGGTATCTGATAATTCGGCATCGGGAGCAGCTCTGGTGGGACGCACTCCGGAGCAGCAAAAGCAGTATGATTTCGGAAGAAATGTGGTGCTGCCGGATATGATATTGACACTGGCAGCGGAGTGAATCGGTCAATGCAGAGTTTACTCAAGAGATTCTGTGCAATGATCTCTGTAAATAGTGTCTGCCTATTGCTGACCGCAGGTCAGCAATAGGCAGACACTAATCAGGTAGTGCGCTGAAAATATCTGATTTGCAGCAGCAGGAGCGGCTTGAAAAGATCAGCCGCTCCGTTTTATAAGTATATCATTATTCCGGTGATATCACTGAAACTTAATTCTGACGCTCATATATCTTATTATACAGAGCGATGTATTTCTCATGCTGCTGTTTTTTCATCGTCGTATCAACAGAGCCTTTATATACAATGTAATAAGATCTGTCTGTGCGGAAATTTGAAGTTGTTTCATTAAATGATTTTTGATGCGGATTTACCAGATAAAAACCTTCGTAGTCTTCAACGCCGGCAATTTCAATAGTATAAGCAAACAATTTATCGTTGACTTCACCGTATGAATATGAATAAACATAAGCTTTTTCTTCATTTCCGGGGATTCTCAGATCAAAAACATCAAGGATCTCTGCCTGTTCCGCGTCAGTAAGATCGGAAAGCATATATTCCGGCGCTTCGTGAAAATGGTGCTGTGTCATGTTTCTTATCAAAAAATAAATACCCATGACTATAAATATAATTACAATAATAATACTGATAATAATTCTCGCAATAAATACTTTTTTTGAAATTTCTCTCAGATCCATCATCATACACCCGTTCGTCTCATACTTTATCTCTTGGATTTCCTGATTATATTTTTGTCACCTTATTACTTCGGCAATTATATAATTTGCTTTTGCGGCAAAACATCCATGCAGCTGCAATGGTCGGAGCTTTTGCACTCAAATCATATAATTGCCGAAGCAATAATATGTCTCTACAGTCTGTTTCTGTCAACCGTGCCACATCCACCGGTTTTCACTGTTGAGAGATATAATGGAATTATATCACACACCGGCAAATAAGTCAATCTGATTTTTCGTAGTTGCTGGTCGAACGCTTCATGAGCGATGATTGTCAAAAATCATTATTGCATATATTTCCGGCTGTTTATTTCTTTGTTATAACCTTGACATATTCCGTAAAACAGTGTATAATTGATACCGGAAGTCGCGGAAATATAAAAGGTCTTTAAGCAGGAAGATCAGAGGAGAAAGCATATGGAAAAACTGAATATTGAGATAGCAGGCGTGTCTGCCGGAGTGGTATGCAGTTATCCCGAAAACATTGAATTCCTGCGGGATTATAAGACCGATAGAGAACCGCTGTTCACTGTCAGCCCGCGCAGGGACGACCTTGAACGTATGCAGGCAGACTTCGACAGAATGGACGAGGCTGCCGGCATCCCAAAGCGCATCAGACAGGAAGGGTTCCTTGAAAATAATGCCATACACGCCATGCTTGCGGAGAAAATGACGGAACACGGCGTTCTGCTGATGCACGGCTCTGCGCTGTGTATCGACGGAGAAGCCGTTATCTTCACCGCTAAGAGCGGCACCGGAAAAAGCACGCATTCACGGCTGTGGAGAGAGGTCTTCGGTGAAAGGGTGTTTATGATAAACGATGATAAGCCGTTTCTGCGGTTTGCGGACGATATTGTTTACGCCTGCGGTTCGCCGTGGAACGGTAAGCATCATCTGAGCAGAAATGTCTGTGTGCCGCTGAAGGCGATAGTAAGTCTGGAGCGTGCTGAGGAAAATTCTATCGTACCTATGTCAAAGGCTGACGCTTTTCCGGTGCTGATAAAGCAGGCTTATAAGTCAAGAGACGCTGCGTCAATGCGGCATATAGCGGCACTGGAAAAGTTGCTTATCGACAAGGTACGGTTTTATAAGCTGTCCTGCAATATGGAGCATGATGCGGCAGTCACGGCTTACAATACAATTTTTGCCCCGTAAAGGGAGAAAGGTTTTTATGATATAAATATTTGCACTGTGAAAAAATCGGGTGGGGTACCGAGCAGTATCTTAAACCCGAAATGGAGATCATTGAACTGAACGGAACAAATGTGATCTGCGGAAGCTGCGGTGGATGCGGAGCTACTGATCTTGGCGGTTATACTATTTGCGTGGGTGTTGGCTGTCCTGATGATACGATCACGTGCGAAGAAGGCGTTTGTTGATTGGCAAATAAACAGGATTATTCCTGACGAAATACTGCAAATATGGTTTTGAGGTGTTTATGACCGAAATACGCAGACCCGATGCGGCTCTGATAAAGATCCTCCCGCCCGTAAAGCCGCAGACGGATATAAAATACATACCCTCGCAGTATGCTCTGTCCTTTGAGCATAACGGCAGGAAATATGTTTTCAACACGCTTACAAAGCAGTGCCTTGAAGCGGCTCTGCCGGAAAGCGCAGCGGCGGGGGAGGGGTACGATGAGCTGATAGAAGCTCAGTTCCTTGTCCCCGGAAACAAGGACGAATGTGCCTACTATGAAAGCATTTCCGCACTTATGCGTGCCTATAGCCGCAAAAAAGACATACGCGGTTATACGATACTGCCCACGCTCGCCTGCAATGCAAGATGTATCTACTGCTATGAGGAGGGCATGAAGCAGGTCACGATGACCCCCGAGATCGTAGAAAGAACGATAGATTATATCCTTGAAACACGTATGAAGGACAAAAGCGTAAAGCTTTCGTGGTTCGGCGGTGAGCCGCTGATGTGTACGGATATCATCGACCGTATCTGCGAGGGGATGCGTGAAAACGGCGTTGAATACAAGTCATCTATGATATCTAACGGCAGCTTTATCACGCCTGAAATTGTCGGAAAAATGATTTCGGACTGGAAGCTCGACCATATCCAGATATCTATGGACGGCGCAGAGCAGGACTACATAAAGCGCAAGAACTACCGCGACTATAAAGGATATTACACTGCTGTGATGCGCTCCTGCGCTCTTATGTCCGAAAAGGGGATAAGAGTTACGGTGCGCTGCAATGTCGATGAGGAAAATTTCGGGAATATCGGAAAATTCCTTGACGATATGAAAGCGAATGCAGGACATACGGAAAATGTATCGGTCTATTTCGCTCCGCTGAATAATGTGCGCATGGGCGGGAACGATCTTGCGATGTGGCAGAGTATAAACGCCGCAAATACGCTTATCGATGCGGCGGGCTTCGGAGTATCGCCGTTTCTGGGCATCGGAACGGGATTCCGCACAAATCACTGCATGGCTGACGGGAACAGCGTGGTCATTGCTCCTGACGGAAGTCTTTTCCCCTGCGAGCACTGCCCGCCGCACAGCCGTTTCGGGAATATCTTTGACGGCATCACCGACAAGGCGGCGCACGACAGCTTCTGCAATGTCGGGAAAACCCGTGAGAAGTGCAGGAAGTGTCCGTTCCTGCCGGAATGTACATCGTTTTCGAACTGCCCCGTTTATGACACGCACTGCCGCGAGGTGCGGGAGCTTATGTCCCGTGATACGCTCCGGCGCATGGTTGAAAAGAAGCTCAAGGATAATGAAGAAAAAGACCCGATCTGCTGAGGAGAGAATATATGAGATTAAAGGACGATTTTATCACACAGGATATTGACGGCACGCAGTTTCTTGTGCCTGTCGGAGCGGAGGCGTTCAGCGGCATAGTGCGGAGCAATCCGACTGCGGCATTTATCATTGACTGTCTTAAAGAGGAAACGACTGCCGCAAAGATCGTTGATGCTATGTGCGCAAAATACAATGCGCCGAGAGAAGAGATCTCCGCAGATGTCGAGGAAGTACTCAACACTCTGCGCGGGATAAATGCTTTGGAGGAATGATCTTATGGAGAACAAGATGTTGCACAGTGAAAAAATCGGGGGGGTACAGAGCAGTACCTGAAACCCGTGGTTGAGGTTATTGAACTGGGGAAGAGTGATGTTATACTGACAAGTCAGTGTCCGCCTTACGATTTAGAACACGGCGATGATGTATATGATCCATAAACTATGAAATTTGAAGAGCTTTTAGACCGTGACGGAAAATTCGTCTATAAGACACGGGGAGTGAGTATGCTCCCCATGCTCCGCCAGGAACGTGATCTTGTGGTCATCGAAAAGCCTCACGGCAGACTGAAAAAATACGATGTGGCGCTGTACAGACGCGGCGAGGCATATGTTCTTCACCGTGTGATAAAGGTGTGCGCCGACTGTTATCTCATCCGCGGAGATAATACCTATGCATCTGAGACCGTCCCCGATGAAGCGGTCATAGGCGTGCTGGCGGGTTTCCGCCGCAAGGGGAAGGAGTATAGCGTGACACAGCAAAGCTACAGGTGCTATGTACGCTTCTGGACACTGATATATCCGCTGAGGGCACTGTATTTCAGACTGCGCAGGTTCGCCGTCAGAGCCGCCCGAAGAACGGGCATTCTTCCTGTTATCAAAAAGGTGCTTGGAAAAGGTGGTAAAGGTTGAAGGAAAACCATACGATAAAATGGCTGTGGCGTACAACAGGCAGAAAAAAAGGCTATATATTCGCCCTGACGCTCATACAGGGCGCAGCAGGCGTCATCGGCGTTATCTATGCCCTGCTTTTTCGTGCCATCGTTGACAGCGCAGTGGGGAAGCAGCAGGAGGCATTCTGGCACAATGTGATGCTCATAATCGGTCTTGTGCTGATACAGCTCGGTATCTCCGCCCTGATTCGGCGTCTTCACGAGCTGGCAAAGACAGATATCGAGAACACCTTCAAGCAGAGACTTCTGGATAATATCCTCTGCAAGGAGTATTCCGCTGTCAGCTCCAGACACACCGCCGAATGGCTCAACTGCCTTACAAGCGATACCTCAGTAGTGGCAGGCGGTGCGGTCGAGATACTTCCCGGGCTGGTGGGAACAGTGGTGAGGCTCGTTTCGGCGCTGGTGATGATAATCGCACTCGACCGCTGGTTTGCTTATATCCTTATCCCAGGGGGGATAGCGATGGTGCTGCTGACCTATGCCTTTCGCGGGGTGCTGAAGCGCCTGCATAAGAATATCCAGGAGAGCGACGGGCGTCTGCGTGTCTATCTGCAGGAGCATATCTCGAATCTTATGGTCATAAAGGCCTTCGCATCGGAAAAGCAGACCGCAGAGGGTGCTGCTTCGGCTATGGCTGAGCATAAGTCGGCGATACTTCGCAGGAACAGCTTTTCAAATGCGGCGAACTTCGGCTTCGGAGCTTCAATGCAGGGTATGTACCTTATCGGTATGATATACTGCGCGAACGGTATAATGAATGGGAATGTGACATACGGTACTCTGTCGGCAATAATCCAGCTCA
This sequence comes from Oscillospiraceae bacterium, assembly GCA_024697725.1. Taxonomy (GTDB): domain Bacteria; phylum Bacillota; class Clostridia; order Oscillospirales; family Ruminococcaceae; genus RGIG4694. The sequence goes on along the minus strand of JAILFE010000419.1, from coordinate 10,998 downwards.
TAGGTCAGGTGCAGGGACCTTTTGCGAGCATCAGCGGCTATCTGCCCAGGTGGTATGCTATGACCGCCAGTGCCGAAAGGCTCATGGAGATAGAAGTTTTTGCAGACGACGGTCAGGTGGCTGACAGAGATACCATGCAGAGATATTACGACAATGAGCTTGTCTCCTTCGGTTTCAGGTCTGCGGCATTCACCTATCCTTCCGCGGGGGGTGAGGATATGCCAGCAGTGCTCAGAGGGCTTGACCTTGAGATACACAAGGGTGAGACCGTGGCGTTCACAGGTCAGAGCGGCTGCGGAAAATCCACCGTGCTGAAGCTGCTGATGTGTATGTACCCCCTTGACAGCGGAGAGCGCTTTATCGACGGCAGGGAGCTTTCAGCCTATCACCGCAGTCTTTTCGCATATGTTCCCCAGGGGAATGCGCTGATGAACGGTACAGTCAGAGATGTGGTCTGCTTTGCATGGGAATGTGACGATGAACGCCTCCGCCGTGCACTGGTCATCTCCTGTGCAGACGGTTTCGCGGATGACGTTGATACTGAGCTGGGCGAAAGAGGCTCGGGGCTGTCTGAGGGGCAGATGCAGAGGCTCGCTATAGCAAGAGCCATCTATGCAGATGCACCCGTACTGCTGCTGGATGAATCCACCAGCGCTCTTGATGAGGACACCGAGCGCAGGCTGTTGGAGAACCTCCGCGGAATGACAGACAAGACAGTCATAATCGTGACACACAGAAAAGCAGCACTGTCCATCTGCGACCGTGTTCTGCAATTTACCGAGACGGGAGCCGTGGAAATATGACCGAGGAACAGACTCGCAGGGCAGCACAGGATCTTATCTACCTTGCCGGCTGTGCAGTTGACGAAAAAAAGCCCGACCTTAAAAAGGTCGGCGACACTGATGCGGTATACGCCTTTGCTTCACGTCATATGCTTACTGCAGCGGCATCATTTGCGCTTGAAAGCGCGGGGCAGAAGGATCAGCGATCAGATAAGGCTATCGCCAAAGCGCTGAAAAGAAAGATCATATTTGATATGGCATATGCTCAGATTAAGGCTGAGCTTGAAAAGGCAGGTATATGGTATATGCCGCTGAAGGGAACTGTATTGCAGGACTTCTACCCCAAAGCGGGAATGCGTGAAATGGCAGACCACGATATCCTTTTCGATGCAGACCGTGCAGATGATGTGAAGGCCATGATGGAGAGCCTTGGTTTTAAGGCAGAGCATTTCGGTTCAGGAAATCACGACTGCTATTATAAAGCCCCTGTGCTGAATTTCGAGATGCACCGCAGTTTGTTCAGCACAAGCTACGATGAAAAGCTCTATGGATACTACTGTGATATCGGCAGGCGTCTGATTGGCGAAGGCTGTGAAAAGCATTTTTCTCCCGAGGACTTCTATCTGTATATGACAGCCCATGAGTACAAGCATTATTCGGGCAGCGGCACCGGATTGCGTTCTCTTCTGGATACATATGTGTATCTGCAAAAGCAAGAACTCGATATGGTATATGTCACGGCGGAGGCGGAAAAGCTGGGCATAGCTGATTTTGAAGCCGCCAACCGTTCCCTTGCACAGCACCTGTTCTCGGGCGGGGCGCTTACCGCCGCTGAGAAAGAGATGCTGGGATATATCCTTTCTTCGGGCACATACGGCACAGTTATAAACAGCGTATCAAACAAGCTCAGAAAGAACAGATGGTCAAAGGCTAGGTATATGCTCTACAGATTTTTCGTCCCTGTCAGTCCGAAGAACAAGGATTATTCTATGTTTGCGGCAGAGTATCCTTTCTTTTACAAGCACAAGATTCTTCTCCCTTTGCTCCCGCTCTACCGGACGGTCAGAGTGCTGAGGTCGGGCAGGCTCAAGACAGAGCTGAAGGCATTGTGGACTGCTAAAAGATGACAGCCCGAGGGTGTTTTTCCATTATTTATTCTTCTGATGAAATATGTCTATTATTATTATACCATAACGATCGTACACAAACAAAAATGCCGGGGTGCAGTACCCCGGCATTTTTGTTTGTGACAGCGGCGGAGGTGTAATATTTTACTGCGCTACCGTATAAAGTGCGTAGAAGTATCCGTGCTTCTTCATCAGTTCGTCAAAGTTGCCTCGTTCGGCTATGCGGCCGTCCTTCATTACGAATATGCTGTCGTATCTGCGCAGCAGTGCCTGTTCGAGGGAATGGGTAACAACTATGCGGGTGATGCCTTCAAGGTCGAGTATCTCGCCGCTGACCTGATAGGCTGTTTTTGCGTCGAGGGCGGCTGTGGCTTCGTCAGCCAGAAGAACAGACGAATTTTTCAGCAGGCTCCTTGCTATGGATATGCGCTGCTTTTCTCCGCCGGAGAGTCCGCAGCCGTTTCTGCCGCAGAGGTAGTCTTCACCGCTGTCGGCAAGCAGCTTGTCGAGGTGTGCAGCCTTTACCGCACGCTCGAACGTGTCTCTTGCAAAATCACCGAACATTGTGATATTATCCTTTACCGAGGCGTTGAACACGAAGACGTTCTGCTGTATCACCGAGATAAGATCATAGATCGAGGAAGTATCGACCTCTCTCAGCTCATTGCCGTCGAAGAATATGCTGCCTTTGTAGTTTCCGCTTCCTGCCATGAGCAGATCCAGGAGAGTGGATTTTCCGCTGCCGCTGCCGCCGACTATGGCGTAGGACTTTCCGGCCTCAAATTCTGCGGAGATATCGTGCAGGACTTCCTTGTCCCCGCCGTAGCCGAAGGAGACGTTTTCAAGGCATATGCTGGTCTCTATGCGGTCCATTTTCTCACCGCCGCTCTTTTCGCTGTTCCTGCCAAGTGAATCGGCGAGTTTGTCGGCAAGTGCAGCCGCAGCCTTTCTTGCTGCCAGAAAGGCGGGAAGTTCGGAGATGGGTATTATCATATTGCCCATGAGGTTTATGAACATGAGTATAGTTCCTGCGGTAACGCTGTGCTGCTGTGCGAGGTATGTTCCTGCAACGAATACCATAAGCTGCGAGAATGCTCCTGTCATGTTCCCGAGCATACCCATGGTGCTCCTGAGGACACGCTTGTGCTTCTTTACGCTTTCAAGCTCTGAATTGCTTCGGGAGAAAAGTCTGAGTATATCCTGTTCCGCTCTGAAACTTTTAAGTGTGGAAAATCCGTTCAGGCAGTCGGTGAGCACAGCTGTGAACTCCTTGTTCGATTCCGACACCTTAAGTTCTGCCGACTTTACCCTGCTGCCTATGATGACCGATGTGGCAAGAGGCAGTATCAGGCTCACGGCTGCGATGATGGTGAGCTGCACCGATGAATATAGCATGCTCACAATGGCAGCAGCGAAGGTAACGCTTCTTGATATGAGTGCGAACTGCTGTGCAAGCATATCGGTCTCTATGCTCGCAGCGTCGTTTGTCAGTGCCGAGAGATACGCGGAGGAATCCTCATCACGGAAGGTGGATATGCTCTTTTCCGTCAGTTTGCCGAATGCGAATTCCTTGTACTGTATCAGCGCACGCTTTATGAAAGCGGATTGGGAAAGGATATCTGCCATGTTCACCGCTACGCTCGCAGCGACGAACCCTGCGCTGATCAGTGCAAGTCTGCCTAGGGATACTGACCCCTCAGCTCCGGAAGCCGTGTCGATGAACAGCTTTATTATCCACGACACGATGACACCGATAGTTCCCGCAGCAGCCGAAGTGAGCACTGCAATGCACATCATCCCTTTGTTTTTGCGGTAGAATTCTCCCCGAAGCTGTTTTCTGATAGTATTATTATCCATTACCGGTCACCTCTTTCCAGAGTGTGTCAAGCTCACGGCTGTTTATTTCTCTGCGGCAGGTATCAAGGCTCTCTGCGGCTGTCCTGCCGAGAACGTCGTATAATTCGGAATCGATATGCGCGGAAACGAAACGTATCGATGCCGAAGAATAGCATGGCTCGGAATCGAAACGCTCCGCCGTATCAGCTGCTTTTTTCAGAAGCTCTGCCGCCTCGGTGCGCTCTCCCTGCCTGAGCCTAACATATCCCAGCAGGAAATAAAGCGTACTCAGCAGCCTGTCGAAATATCCAGTGGTGTCTGCCGCACGCAGACCGCACAGAAACTGCGTTCCCCACACGACCACATCGTTTGCCTTGCCGTACACTTTCCTGCGTAGACACAGCAATGTCTGGCCGTATATGAAGTTTACTATTGTACCGACGGAATTCAGAAAACCCTGAGAAAGAAAATCTTCCGCCTCGTCTAACTTTCCGCACTGTGCAAGCAGCGAGCCGATGACAGTATCGTATAACCCGCCGGTATTGTTATCCTTCATTATCCCGGCGGCTTTTTCTTTATCGCCAAGAGCGTCATACACCAGAGCTATGCTTCCGCTGAGGGTGGTTTCGTTCCATTTCGGGTGTTTGTTCTGCGTGATGAGGGTCTGTGCCTTCCGGTACAGTTCCAGCGAGCGCATGAGCAGACCCTTGTCCTTATCGTTGTTGCCGATGATATAGAACAGCACAGCGGCGGTATGGACTATCTCAAAATTGTTAGGATATCTTTTGAGTGCCTTTTCTGCTTCCGCCAGCTTTGAACCGTCCTTTGCCCTTACAGCTTCGTACAGCCTGCCAATGGTAGGGGAAAGTCCGTTGTCCTTCATCTCATACCCCAGCAGAGCATCCACGGAGGTGTCAAAGAAATCTGCAAGCTCCATTATCATTGCAAGCTCCGGTACGGAAAGACCTGCTTCCCATTTATACACAGCTCCGGTCGTCACTCCGAGCGTTTCTGCAAGCTGTTCCTGAGTAAGTGACCGCTCCTTGCGGCAGTGGCGTATATTTTCCGGAAGTCTGATCTCCATAGCTTTCACTCCCTTTGGTTTCCATGACATTATTATAACAGAGTAATCACAGCAAGTCAACGCACTGGTGATATTGTTAGGATAAAATTTTTTATACTGACAGTATGTGTATTCTTAAGAACAAAGCTTTTTTGCAGTGATCAGGGGATATATTGAATTGTACAATACAAAGCGGCCAAGCTTGTCGCTTAGCCGCTTTGTACAGGTATATTCTTTTGAGTCTGACTTTTTGGGACTGATCCGTTTCTTTTTATGTCTGCGGTTTTTCTCCCCAGAGAACATATTCAATATCATTCACATCATCGTAGTAGAAGATGTATTTTATCTCAGGATCCGGTTTGCCGATCCTCATACGGAGCTCACGCGAACCGTAAGTAAAAGGAGAAATTGCGGAGATCCTCATCATTTTCAGGGTGTATCCCATTCCGCTTTTTTTATCCGCGTCGAAGCTCTGACCGTCATGACCAAGATGACCGCCGCTGCTGTCAGATAATGTAGGATAGGCGAATATCGAAAGTGCCGAAGCATTTCCTTTGGTGCATAACCACAGGTCGCCGCTGCCGTCCTCCTCGACATAAACATTGTTCGCAAGATCGTATTTCACATAATCCATGGAACAATCCGTGACAGCCCAGATATATCCTGCATACAGACCGCCCGCAAGAATTATCACAGCCGCCGCTATGACAGCTATCCTGACCGCGAGCAGTTTTTTTCTGATCTTTTTTATAGCAGAGATATCTGTTTCCGCGCTGAGGGCTACCTTGCGGTTCATCTTTTCGAGCATCGCACGGCAGCTGCTGCATACGGCAAGGTGTTCGCTGACAGCCTTTCTGGTCTCTTCACTGCACACTCCGTCAGCGTAAAGCGGCAGAAGGTCGCGCATCATACTGCAATTCTGTTTACTCATGATCTATCCTCCAGTTCATCAATTATGGCAAGTTTGGCACGATGAAATGTCACACGCGCCCATGCCTCGGTCTTTCCGAATATCTCTCCTATCTGTCTGAAGGAAAGCTCTCCGAAAACTCTCAGGGAGAAAACTTCTTTCTGAGGCTCTTTCATATCATGCAGGATACGATGTATCGCCATTGCCTGCTCGCTGTCCGCAAGATGATCTTCGATCGTTATGCCTGTATCTTCCGGTGATTCAGGCGTATCTTCTCCGGTGATACGCTTCTGCTTTTTACAGTAGGACAGATATTGATTTTTTGCGATCTGTGTGAGCCATACCCGCACATCACAATCTCCGCGGAAACTGTTCACAGAGCGGAGTGCCTTGAAAAAAGTGTTCTGCGTAAGCTCCTCTGCAAGCGATTCGTCATGCGAAACGGCGCAGAGGTACAGATATACATCATGGAAATAACGCTTGTAAAGCTCCTCAGTATCCATGTTCTTCCCCCTTTCTGTATATAAGACTCTGATGAACGATATTCGTAACAGGATTTTTCAAAAATTTTTTCAAAAAAATTTGCTGCCGGTCACAGGCAGCAGTAAAGTTCATTAATATAGTTGATATGGTATCATAATTGTCGGATTTTGTCAAGCTTGATGATCGTATCTGTTTGTTATTCTGATGTGCGCCGGTCATGAAGTACTTAACAGAACAGTTATCGAAAGCATCCCGTCCCCGTACTCCGCCGTTATCGTCCCGCCCATACGGTCTATAAGCGTCCGTGCGATGGAAAGCCCCAGACCCGTAGAATGATGCGCCGTTTCCACCGTATAAAAACGGTCAAAGAGCTGTTCTGCATCTGATGCGGACAGCCCCTCTGCTTTATTTGAAAAAACGATCCTGCCAGTATTTGAAAGCGTGATATGCAGATCGCCGCTGCTGTATTTTATCGCATTGTTCAGCAGATTTGAAAAAACGCGGGACAGATATTCGCTGTTTGCCTTCCGTATGATCTTATTTTCGGTGATCTGTATATCCGGAGCTATGCCTTTCTGAGTCAGCGCGCCGTAATGCGCCATGATGCTGTCTTCCAGTACTTTGTTGACAAGGATATCCTCCATATGTACGGGGTCCTCCCCGGAAACGATTATCGAATAGCGGAACAGCTCTTCCGTGAGCTGTTTCATCGCTTCCGTCCGTTCCGAGATCATATCCAGATACTCCCTGATCTTATCGGTATCTTCCGTTTTCCCGATCATATAGAGATATCCGCAGATCGCAGTCAGCGGGGTGCGCAGATCATGGGAAATATTGGTCACAGCCGTTTTGAGCTCGGTATTCCCTTTCTGATACTGCATATGTTCACTGCGCAGTATTTTCAGCTGGCGGTTGATGCTGTCTGCGAGAGAGCACATATCCCTGTCCCGCGAAGAAATATCGATAAGGGTATTTGTATCGGTCTTCAGCCTGTCGGCAAAGGCATCGGCGATCTCGCGTGCAGATCTTTTGAGATAATATATTTTTATGCATAAAGCGACCGTCACGATGCATAATATGCCGGCAAGACCGTAAATCATAAAAATCTCCTTTATTTCAGATCACGTTTTACGAAGATGTACAATCCGGCTGCAAGCAGGACTGCTGTTTCTGTTATAGGTATCAGAACTGACTTTGCCGTCCCGGCACCGGCTTCGTCAAGCATCTGTGAGACCGGGAGCATATCGTGGACTGCCTGATATATCTTCCGTTCGTTTCCGGATATATAATACGGATTGATGTAAAGCGACGGATCTGTTTCCGAAGGCTTGTATGTCACATCATCCGTCAGGACGATCTCATCTTCACGGTAATATTCCGGTTCCGCGAGCATCTGTATCACAGCAACGGATGCAAGCACCATAACAAAGGCGGATATTACCGCGGCGACAGAGCTTTTGCTTTTGCTGTGTATGCAGAGCACTATAGCCGTATAGAATGCAGTCAGCGCTGTGAGCACCAGAAATGACCTCAGCAGGAGCTGACATATTTCCTGACTGCTGTGCTCAAAACCGCCGAACAGCAGATTGCCGAGTATGGTTGTCAGTATCCATACGATCGCGAACATCATCATAACACCGGTGAGGCACAGCAGAAAGCTGCTGCAGTAGACGGATAATCTTCCGTGACCTATGATAAGTTTGTTCCGTATCGTTCCGGAACTGTGTTCGGCACCGAGGAATGAAGAAACGAACACCGCAGACATTATAGATATCAGTATCAGTCCTGAAAACAGGAATGAATCCGGCGTATCGGTATTCCAGTTCATCACATGATTGATGCTCACTGATATGCCGTTTGTAAAGCACAGTATCTCCAGGCATATCAGCAGCACCTTGTTTTTTATCATTCTCGCAAATCCGGCGTTCACAAGCCTACTCATGGTTTTTGCCTCCCACCAGTGAAATATAGAAGCTCTCCAGACTTTCGTCATGTTCGCTTACAGACAGTATCTCGCAGTTTTCCTTTATCAGTTCAAGTGCCAGTTCAGTGATATTCGGCTTTGCATAGATATCTGCCTTGTTTTCATCAATGATCTCGTAATCGATATGCATACTGTCCAGTACGCCTGCGAGTATCTTCGTATCGGTAACAGTCATCTGTACACACTTCCGGCAGACGGATTCAAGCTCCTCTGCACTCATTTCGCGCACTATCCTGCCTTTGTCGATAAATCCGTAATATGTCGCAAGGCGGGACAGTTCATCGAGGATATGCGATGAGATGAGCACTGTGATGTTCCGTTCGCGGTTGAGTTTCAGTATCAGCTCACGTATTTCTATTATCCCCTGCGGGTCAAGCCCGTTTATAGGCTCATCCAGCACAAGGAAATCCGGATCTCCGCAGAGCGCCACAGCGATTCCAAGGCGCTGCCGCATCCCGAGCGAGAAATCTTTGGTCTTTTTTTTGCCTGTACCCTCTAATCCTACAAGTTTCAGAAGTTCCGGTATACCGTCAAAGCCCGGGAGCCCGAGAGTGAGGTACTGCTGTTTCAGATTTTCCTCCGCCGTCATATCCGGATAGACCGCGGGCGTTTCAACTACAGCTCCCATTCTCCGGCGTGAGAGTGCTATTTTCCTGTCATTGTGACTTATCCCATAGATGCTGAAATCTCCGCCTGTCGGCTTCTGTAGCCCGCATATCATGCGTATCAGCGTTGTTTTTCCTGCGCCGTTCTTTCCGATAAATCCGTATATCGACCCCTTCGGAACGTGCATGGTCAGACCGTTCAGCGCTCTGAATTTTCTGTATTTTTTGCACAGCTGATCGGTTTGCAGAACATATTCCATATCGTTCACCTTTCCTTTCTGTATCAAGTATACAATACAAAAGTCAAGAAACCGGTCAAGGGATCGTCAAGATTTGGTCAAGATCTCATTTTGAATCCGATGCCATATACAGCCTCGATGTAATCCTCACCATTCACAGCCTGCAGTTTGCGGCGGATATTGCTGATATGCTGTTTGAGCGAACGTTCGGTACAGTCAGGGGTATCAAGGCTGATCTTATCAAGTATCGCTGTTTTGCCGACCGGGATATCAGGATCCTGCATGAGCAGTTTCAGTATAGCGCATTCTGTCCTTGTAAGGCGGACATCTTCCGTGCCGATCCTTACGGTCAGGGTATCGGTATATAATACTATATCCCGGAAGGACAGAGAAGCGGGCTCGCGGCTGTTTTTGCGCAGCTGCACAGTGATCCTCGCAAGCAGCTCCTGCATATTGAACGGCTTGGTGATATAATCTGCTGCACCGCCAAGCAGCAGACCGATCTTTCCTTCCACATCGGTTTTGGCGCTGACCACAATTACTGGTATATCCCCGATGTGCGGCAGGAGCTCTTCGCCCGTCATGCCGGGGAGCATCAGGTCAAGGAGGATAAGATCGGGCTTTATCTTTGAAAGGAGCAGAAGCGCTTCCGTTCCGGAATACGCAGCGGAAACGGTATAACCCTCAGCTTTAAGACTTTCTGTGAGCATGGCGCTGATATGCGGATCGTCGTCTACGATCAATAAATGTGACATGGTATCACCCCGATTTATTATACCACGGCAGATATATTTTTTCAACCTTTTTATATGTGACTGTCCTGAAATGGTCTGCCTGCTTCCGGATGACAGAGACCCATGCCCCGGTATGCTTGACAAATTCAGGGAAAAGTGTATAATTTAAATGATGAGTACAGTTATAACAAGCTGTGTCAAGGTTTATCCGTGGAAGCATAAGTATATTGAATGGGGTATGGTATATGCGTGAATACAGTGAACAGCACAAGAAAGCATGGGAGTATGATGCCTACAGCTTCTGGGTCAGGAACAGCGGCACACCGCAGGAAAGGGCACAGAAGGCTGCAGCGGATCCCAAAGGGATGCTCAAAAAGTATGCTGCTTATTTTGATTCTTTTGAAGGCGTAAGGATCGCCAATATCTGCGGCTCATGCGGCAAGAAAGCGATCCCGCTGGCACTTCTCGGAGCTCAGGTCACTGTGTTTGATATCTCGGAGGATAACAAAAGGTATGCGCTGGAAGCGGCAGATGCAGCGAATGTCAGTATCGCTTACGAAGTCTGCGATGTGCTTGATATTGACCTTGAGCGATATTCCGGATATTTTGATGTTGTTTTCATGGAGGGCGGGATACTTCACTATTTTCACGATATTGATGAGTTTATGAAAGTGATGGCTTCGATCCTCAGAGCCGATGGAAAGATCATATGCAGTGATTTTCATCCTTTTACTAAAATATACGACAGCCTGAAGACCGGACAGCCTGAAATGAGTTATTTTTCAACTGATGTATATGAAGCAGAGATGGCGCACGCACGCTTTTATGATGAAGAGACCCGCAGACTGATGCCAAAGTGCCGGTACAGGAAATATACGATAAGCGAGATCATTAATGGTATCATTGGCGCAGGATTTATACTGGAACGCTTTGACGAACATCCCGCATGGGAAAATGATGCTCTTCCCGGGGAGTTTACTGCGGTGGCTGTAAAAAAGGGCTGATAGCATAATATATCGGAAAATAAACAAAGATCGCCCGAAAGAAGTTTTTATGACTTCTTTCGGGCGATCTTTTATATAGTGCGTGCTCAATAACCGCCCTACGGGCGGTTATTGGCAGAAGCGGCTGCAAATCTTTGATTTGCAGCGCACTACCTGATTAATGTCTGCTTATTGCTGACCTACGGTCAGCAATAGTTCAAGATTTTTGGGCTTATCAGCTCAAAAATCTTG
>JAILFE010000308.1 GCA_024697725.1 Oscillospiraceae bacterium | reverse complement strand
AAGCCACGGAACTTCCCGTGGGATATCGCCGATATCCTGCCGCGCGTTCTGCCCGCAGGCGCTGACGCCGGAAAGCTCACCGAGAGCGGCGCAAAGCTGCTTGACCCGACAGGCACTCTCAGAGCAGGCATACCGTTCTGTCCTCCCGAGGGAGACGCAGGCACGGGCATGGCTGCCACAAACAGTGTAGGCGTGCGCACGGGTAATATCTCGGCAGGTACATCGGTATTTGCAATGACCGTGCTCGAAAAGCCTCTTGAAAACGTCCACAGGGAAATAGATGTCGTTGCGACCCCCGACGGACTTCCGACAGCAATGGTACACTGCAACAACTGCACCTCCGACCTCAACGCATGGGTCGGCATATTCAGGGAGGTATCTCTCCTGTTCGGCGGCAGCGGCGATCTCAATGAGATATACACAAAGCTGTATCAGTGCGCTATGCAGGGAGCACCCGACTGCGGCGGACTCGTGTCATACAATACCCTTTCCGGTGAACCTGTGATCGGGCTCGAGGAGGGCAGACCGATGCAGGTGCGCCTTCCCGATGCGAAGTTCACTCTTGCCGATTTCATGCGCTCGAACCTCTATTCGGCAATGGCTGCGATAAAGCTCGGCATGGATATACTCACCAAGTCGGAAAACGTAAAGATCGACGGCATGGTAGGCCACGGCGGTATGTTCAAGACCAAGGGCACGGCGCAGAAGCTCATGGCGGGAGCGCTCGGCATACCTATCACTGTAATGTCCACCGCAGGCGAGGGCGGCCCGTGGGGAATGGCTCTGCTCGCGGCATATGCCGTATATAAGAACGAAAACGAGACTCTCAGCACATTCCTCGGCAGCAGAGTGTTCGGGAATGCGGAAAAGCAGACCGAAGCTCCCGACAAGTCCGATTCCGAAGGATTCGACGCATATATGGAAAGATATCTTGCGGGACTTGACGCGGAAAAGAAGGCCTGCAGCATAAAATAAGCAAAGGAAAAAACACCGGTTTGTGAGCATCCTCTTCTGTCGTATGATACGGCAGAAGGGGATGCTTTTTTGTTTAACAATATTTTAACAAATCCATAAAAAATCACGTTATTCCGCAGACATCGGGCATAATACTCTTTGGCAAAATTCTCCCGGAAGGTTATGTAACCTATACTAAAAAACATTTCCCGGATAAGCTCAAATTAATTAATACTCCGAAAATACGCCGTCCGTACAAAAATCACTTGCTATTGAAAAAGAAGCGTGATATAATGAGATATGTTTGATAATGGGGAGGATTTTGCATATTTTCCCTGTCATTTATTCGGATTTTATGGAAAAATACACCGTTTTTACGATATATTCCCGATTTTTATACTGCCCTCTGTTGCAAAATGTCAAAAGGACATTTTGCGGGCTGCGGAACAGCCCGCAGCCGCTCTGCGGCTTTACAGAGGGCAGTATGACGCAGCGCTTGCGGCATTGTATGCCGCACTGCCGTCTTTGACGGCGGATTTCATAATGTCTTTCAGACATTTTGAAACAGCGCATAGTATAACGGAGGTGCGGCTGTTGAACGTCATTTTTGACATTGGTATGGTACTCGCCGATTTCAGATGGCGGGACTACTGCAATGAACTCGGCATACCCGGAGAAGTCACGGATATCTTTGCCGAAAAAATGATATGCGACCCCGTCTGGGATGAATTCGATATGGGCATCCGCCCGTACCGCGAAGTCATAGCGGAAATAGGAGAGCGTTTCCCCGGATATGAGAAGGAATATGCTCTTTTCTGGAAGGATATCACCCGCCTTGTGCTGCCCTTCGATTATTCGGAGGGATGGCTTCGCAGCCTGAAGGATCGCGGACACGGGGTATATCTCCTTTCAAACTACCCCGGCTTCATGTTCGATATCCATTCCAAGGGCTTCGGTTTCATGAACTATACCGACGGAAGGGTCATATCATATGAATATAACGTCATGAAGCCCGACCGACGCATATATGAGATACTTCTCGAAAAATACGGGCTTGACCCGTCCGGATGCATATTCACCGACGACCGCCCCGTAAATATCGAGGGCGCAGAGCGGTGCGGCATAAAAGGCATACTCTTTGAGGGCTTTGAAAAGACCTCGGCAGCGATAAACAGCATCACAAACGGCAGGTGATGAGCTTATGAGCAGACCGGAATATAACAAAAAAACGATAAGACAGCACTTTTCTTCCTATTATCTTAAAAGGCTCCGCCCACAGCTCCCGGAACTCACAAAAAGCAGCGACGGGCTTTCGGCGCTTGCCGATATGATAAATAACGGCGGGCATAAAAGCGTGCTTGTCGTATGCAGTCTGGATCTTCTGATGACCGGCTGCACGGACAGCTTCTTTTCCGGGCTTGACAGGCTCGGTATCGACCACGTTGTATACGATGATTTCTGCGGCGATCCGACGACTGAAAACGTGCGTGACGCCGCTGCACTGTTGAGTGACGCCGAATGCAGCTGCATTGCTGCGATAGGCGGCAGCAGCATAATAAACTGCGCAAGGGCTGTATCTCTCACGGCAGAGGAAAACAGCGGTCATTTCAGAGCTCCTGCGCAGAAGTTCCCGGTATACGCCGTCCCTTCGGGATGTGCGGCGGCATATGCGGCTGTGCCGTATGTGATACTTATCGACAGGAAAAAGCGGCGAATATCCCCTTTGATATCGGATAAGCTCGCACCGGCGGAAATGATATACGACAGATCGTTCGCTATGCGGGAGGACGACTGCACCGCAGCTCTGCTCACCGACTGCATGGAATATTATCTCTGCTCCCTCTCACCCGATCATCCCGAGGAAAGAAAACTCGTTCTCGGCTCGTGCATGAGCATCCTCGGCAGCGGCACGGACAGCGCGGATATGTTTTCCGTGTCATACAGAGCGGGGCTCGGACTGATGCGCAGTCTCCCCGGAAATATCAGCACGATCGCATATTCCCTTTCCGCAGTATGCGATATCCCGCGCAGCGCCGCGATATCAAGGCTTGCGGCAGAAACGCTGGAAAAATATCTCTACGTACCCGCCGCCTGCAACGCTATGGCGGTCATGGCGGTGAAATGCGGTCTTTCGGACGGAAAAAGCGGCAGAACAGCCGCTGCACAGAGGCTCACAGAAGCTGTACGTGCTTTATGCTCCGGCAGCGATGATGCTTACGATATCAGCGAGAGCGATATCAGAGCCGCAGCAGATTCGGCTTACGGTCTCGCTTCGGCATCGTGCAGCCCGTTCAGACCGACAAGAACGGAGATCGCCGATATTATAACTTCGGCGATCAGATAATTATTTATGTTATATCACAAATAAACTGCTTCCCTTCAATCAGAACAGTACTAACGAAAGGACTGGTAAAAGCTTGAAAACGCTAAGCGGTATCCATATATCTCACGACAAGCGGACAGAAAACAAGGAAACTGCACTGTTCCCGCTGCCCGATGAGGTACTCATCCCCATGTCTCAGCACATGGGCGCCCCCTGTGAGCCTGTCGTGAAAAAGGGCGACCTTGTGACGGTCGGACAGAAGATAGGCGATACGGACGCATTCATGTCTGCGCCGATACATTCCTCCGTCTCGGGAGAAGTAACAGCCATTGAGGATTTCCTCAACACGAACGGCACGGTATGCAAGGCGGTAAGGATAAAGTCGGACGGAAAACAGACGGTCTGTCCCGATATCACACCGCCCGAGATCACAGATAGGGATTCGTTCATCCACGCAGTCAGGGAAAGCGGTCTTACGGGACTCGGCGGCGCAGGCTTCCCCACTCACATCAAGCTGAATTTCGACGCTGTGAAAACTCCTATCGACACGCTGATAATCAATGCGGCGGAATGTGAGCCGTTCATAACCTCCGACTACCGTCAGCTCATGGAGGATCCGACAGATGTCATCGAAGGCGTGCTGATGGTGCAGAAGTTCCTCGGCATCCCCTACTGCAAGATATGCATCGAGGGCAACAAACCCGCAGCTATCAGGCTCATGAAGGAAAAGACCGCCGATATCGGCGCCGTGAGCGTAGTGACGCTGCCACAGCAGTACCCGCAGGGCGCGGAGAAGGTCATAATCTACACCGCCGTGAAGAGGATCGTCGCCGAAGGCGAGCTCCCGTCCAATCAGGGCGTTATGGTAATGAACGTATCCACTGTGGCTTTCATCAAGAAATACGCCGATACCGGTATGCCGCTCGTCAGCCGCAGGCTCACTCTCGACGGCGATGCAATGACAAAGAATCAGGGCAATTATACGGTACCTATCGGTACTCCGGTAAGCTCTCTGCTCTCCTATACCGGTGCGGAAGATGCCAAAGCCGTGCTCTACGGCGGCCCCATGATGGGCATAACGCTCTATGACACCGCACAGCCCGTGCTGAAGAACAACAACGCCGTGCTCGCATTCAGGGAGCTCAAAAAGCCGAAGATGACCGAATGCATCCGCTGCGGGACCTGCATAAGAACGTGTCCGCTGCATCTCATGCCGGTCTCTATAGAGAACGCTTACAACGCAAGGGACGTCGAGGAGCTGAAAAAGCTCCATGTGATGCTGTGCATGAACTGCGGCTGCTGCTCGTATGCCTGCCCCGCGCACAGGAACCTTGCAGAGATAAATCAGCTTGCAAAGGCGCTCATACCGCGCCCGAAAAAGAAATAGACCGGAGGGAACAGAATTGAACGGACTTACAGTCGCACCGTCCCCGCACCGCTCGACAAAGCTGTCCACATCGATGATAATGCTCAACGTTGTGATAGCTCTTCTTCCGTCGGCAGTCGCAGGCACGGTCATATTCGGAGCAAGGGCAGCGCTGGTGCTGCTCGTCTGCATCGCCTCCTGCGTTATATTCGAGGCACTGACAAGAAAGCTCATGAAAAAGGAACAGACGATCTCCGATCTTTCGGCGGTCGTTACGGGACTTCTTCTCGGGATGAACCTCCCCTCGTCGATACCGATATGGATGGCAGTGATTGGCAGCTTTGTCGCGATAGTCATAGTAAAGCAGCTTTTCGGCGGCATCGGACAGAACTTCGCAAATCCTGCTATCGTTGGAAGGATAGTAATGATGCTCTCCTTCACGGCGTTCATGTCGTCATGGCCCGTGCCGTTCTGGTATAAGCTCGGAGCGGATGTCGTGACAGGCGCAACGCCTCTCGCAGCAGGAGCGGGAAGTATAAGCTATATCGACCTTTTCCTCGGAAACTGCGGCGGATGCATCGGAGAGGTATGTTCGATCGCGCTCCTTGCCGGCGGCTTATATCTTATGGCAGCAAGGATAATCTCCCCTGCCGCTCCCGCCGCATTCATAGGCACTGTAGCGCTCATGACACTTATCACGGGCGGAGATGTACTGTTCCAGATCCTTTCCGGCGGACTTTTCCTCGGCGCTTTCTTCATGGCGACCGACTACGCGACCACACCGCTCACAAACAAGGGAAAGGTGATATTCGGGATAGGCTGCGGGCTCATCACATTTGTTATCCGCAACTACGGCAACTATCCCGAGGGTGTGTCGTTCTCGATACTCATAATGAACCTGCTCACACCGTATATCGACAGACTGACACAACTCACACCGCTCGGCGCGAAAAAGCCGGCTGCAAAGGAGGCATAAGGCATGAAGGAAAAAATAATGCCGCCTCTGGTGCTGATGCTCATATGCTCGGTATGCTGTGCTCTGCTCGTCATCGCATACGAGCTCACCTATGTCGATACCACAGGCATGGTCACAGACAAGATGAAGGAATCGCTCGTTGAGATATACGGCACCTCGGACGGCTTTGAAATGCTCAAGAACGAAGACGGAACGGTAAACAGCCTCGATGCAGCGGCAGACAAGGCTAAAGTCGATTCCGTACTGAGAGACGCAAACGGAAGATGCGCTTTCGAGATAACGGCGAGCGGATATTCCAAGGACGGACTCTATATGCTCGTCGGCATAGACGAAAACGGCGCAGTCAAGGGCGTTTCGATAATGTCCATAGGAGAGACTCCCGGTCTCGGCACAAAGGTACAGGATGACAAATTCAAGGGTCAGTTCAGCGGGATGGCAGAACCGTCAGCCGCCGACACCGCCGATAATGTGACTGGCGCTTCACGTTCGTCAAAGGGCATGAAGGGCGCGATAAAGCTCGCGCTTGAAACATACGCCGCCAAGAAAGAGGTGATCTTCGGTGAGTGATGAAAAAAAGCCTGTGATAACCGAATTCACAAAAGGCCTTATCAAGGAAAATCCCACGCTAGTGACACTGCTCGGTATGTGTCCGACGCTCGCCGTTACGACTCAGGCTTCAAACGGCATAGGCATGGGACTTGCGACCACATTCGTACTGATATGCACGAATACCGTTATATCCGCTCTGAAAAAGGTCATACCCGGTGCGGTAAGACTTCCGAGCTTTATCGTAATAATAGCAAGCTTCGTTACATTCATCGAATTCATAATGAAGCGCAGTATGCCGGATCTGTATGATGCTCTGGGGCTCTATCTCTCGCTGATAACGGTAAACTGCATAATCCTCGGTCGCGCAGAGGCGTTCGCATCCCGCAACTCGGTGCTCCGTTCGGCGCTCGACGGCGCGGGTAACGGGCTCGGATTCACGCTCGCACTGTTCATAATGGGCAGCATCCGTGAGATATTCGGCGCAGGCTCGTGGATGGGGATACAGTTCGGTATAGAAACTCCCGTTTCGATATTCATAATGCCCGCAGGCGGGTTCTTCGTTCTCGGCATAGTTATCGCCGTCGTGAACAAACTCGCAAAGAAAAAGCCCCCGAAGGAGCTGCACTGTGCAGGATGCCCCAACGAGGAGCTCTGCGAAAAGTACAGATGTGACAAGGAGGCAAAGGCTTCATGACACCTACACTGATAGTTATACTTCTGAACGCTATCCTCTGCGATAACTTCGTACTTTCAAAATTCATGGGGATATGTCCGTTCCTCGGCGTATCAAAGAAGTTCGACAGCGCTGTCGGCATGGGACTTGCGGTAACTTTCGTAATGGTATGTGCGACTGCCTGCACCTATCCCATATATCACGGCATACTCGTTCCCATGGAACTGACGTATATGAAAACGATAGCTTTCATACTGATAATCGCACTTTTCGTGCAGCTCATAGAAATGCTGCTGAAAAAGAACATCCCCTCGCTCTACAAGGCTCTGGGCGTATATCTCCCGCTCATCACGACCAACTGCGCGGTGCTCGGCGTTACGATACTCAATGTTGACAATGAATACAACTTCCTCCAGTCGATAGTCAACGCACTGGGCGGCGGGCTCGGATTTGCGCTTTCGCTCGTGATATTCAGCGGCGTGCGTTCAAGAGTGAATTCCGCCGATGTTCCCGAGATGTTCAAGGGTATACCCGCAACGCTCGTAGCCGCATCTATCGTTTCGGTGAGCTTCATGGGCTTTTCCGGTATGTTCGGCATTTAACTTTGTCAGAAAGGGTGTATACAAATGGGATATGTGATCCCGGTACTGATATTTGCGGGGCTCGGCGTCGTTTCGGGGATTCTCCTTACCGTCGCTTCAAAGATATTCGAGGTCAAGACCGACCCGAGAGTCGATGAGATAAATAACATACTCCCGCAGGCAAACTGCGGAAGCTGCGGATATTCGGGATGCAGCGGCTATGCGGACGCTATAGTCAACAGCAATGCTCCCGTCAATATGTGCCGTCCCGGCGGTACCGAATGCGCGAAGAAGATCGCCGCGGTCATGGGCACCGAGGCAGGCGATGTCGCCAAGATGACGGCAGTAGTATGCTGCAGCGGCGAATGCGGAGCCGCAAGATCAAAATACGAATATGACGGTCAGCAGACCTGTATCTCCGCCAACAGATTCTACAACGGCTCGAAGGAATGCACTCACGCCTGTCTCGGCTTCGGTGACTGCGCGGCTGCCTGTCCGCAGGATGCGATAACCATAGTTGACGGGCTCGCTCATGTTGACAGAAGAGCCTGCATAGGCTGCGGGATATGTGCAAAGACCTGTCCCAACCACATAATCAAGATAAGAGACATCACAAAGCAGATCGACGTATGCTGTTCCTCGACCGATATAGGAAAGATCGTCCGTTCGGTATGTGCGGCGGGCTGCATCGGCTGCAAGATGTGTGAAAAGAAGTGCGAGAATGACGCTATCCACGTTATCGACAACCTTGCGCGGATAGACTACGACAAATGCATCGTATGCGGCAAATGCGCGGATGCCTGCCCGACAAAGGCGATACGCAGATGCGGCACGACCTATGAGGTCGTTGACGGCAAGGTCA
>JAILFE010000292.1 GCA_024697725.1 Oscillospiraceae bacterium | reverse complement strand
CTGTAAGGCTGTTCAAACTCCGCTTTCAGACGGTACTGCCCCTTTATGCTGCCGAGCGCGTGGACATAGTACGCCCCGCCGAATTTTTCCGGGACTACCCCGCTTACAAGAAGACTGCCCTTCCGCACGGTATCGCCGAGCATTGGCATCAGCATACCGCTGTATACCGTTATCCCTGTTATCTGCGCATCATACATCGAGACTATGTTGCACGGATCGTTCTTCATTACAAGAGGCGGCTTTTCGGTGATCTCGCTTATCTGCACAATTATGCGGCAGCCAGAGCTGCGTATCGCCGCCCACGCTATCTTCCCCGAGGATGCACGCAGCAGCTTTTCCTTTGCGCGAAGGTTCATCGGCGGGATGAACGCGCCGTAGCTTATCCCGATCCCGTTCAGGGAGGACATTATCTCGCTGTCCGAAACCTCCGAATTGCCGCTTATCTCTATCCTCAGCACAATATTTGAAAGATACAGAAGTATAACGGCGGCTATGAATGCTCCCACGGGGATGCCGATGCGCTTTGAATAGCGCCGCAGGATATAGTACAGTCCGTTCGTGCCTGTAATCTCTGCTTCTGCTCCGAGCGAACGGGCTATGCTGCACACACGCGGGAGCTCGGTCCTGTTCACAGTGCCGTATACCGTGCCTTTTTCGGTCCTCACCCTTGCGAATGCGACCGAACGGACGAGCCTGCCGATAAGATCTGCGCTGTTATCGCTGTCGGGAGGAAAACGGACGGAAAAACTGACCGTTCCCGAAAACAAACCGTATAATGATATCATATCCATTACCGCCGTATCATGTGAATTCAAGCGAGGAGATATTCCCCTCTACCGTTATGCTGTCGGGCTCGGCAGAGGATATCTCAAGCCCGGTGCCGTATATCTCTATCGTCATGTCAGCCGAGCTCACCCTGATATAGACATCGCAGCAGGCAACTATCCTGCGCACGCTGTCGATACGAAGTATGCCCTTTTCCATAGTTATGCAGGCAGACTGGTACAGCCCGTTCTTTATCAGTATCAGTCTTCCCCTTACGCGGCGGAGCTGTTCGGATAGGTTTTCCAGAGGATATCTCCCCTTTCGTTTTGCGATCGTAATATATATATATAAATTATACACGTCCGATGCGCCGGATATGATATGTACAAGGGAATTATCCGCAGCCCGTGGGAATATATCTTAATATATCCAAGAGGTGATGATATTGGAAACATCCGTAAAGAAAAGGACAGCGCTCATATATCCCGTGCTGCTGATACTGACCATGCTCACACTCGTGATGCGCCCCGCACAGGTCACGGCGGCTGTGCGGACATCGCTCTATAACTGCATAAACACTGTGATACCGTCGCTTTTTGCAATGATGGCGCTCTCACGGCTGATGATATCGAGCGGGGCATACCGTCTGCTCGGCAGACCGTTTACTCTCGCCGCAAGGTATATATTCCGCATACCTGAGGATATGCTCTCCGTTTTCTTTATCAGTGTGACAGCGGGATATCCCGTCGGTGCGTCACTGACGGCACAGGCGTATCGGGATGATGTCCTCACCCGTGAACAGGCGGAGGATATGCTCTGCTGGTGCTTCGGCGCGGGACCCGCATTCATATTCGGCACGGTCGGTATGGGTGTGTTCGGGAGTATGCGCTGCGGTGCGGTGCTGTTTGTTTCCTGCATCGCGGCAGATATACTGACAGGCATCGTCACAGCACTCGGAAGACCCGTTCCTCCGAAAAGCGGCAGGAGCTGCGAGATCAGCTTCTCGGCGGATATGGCGGCGGAAGCGGTCGGCAGCGCAGGGAGAGCGATGTTCGGTATGTGTACCGTGATACTCCTCGTCTCGGCGCTGCTGGCGATACCCTGTGAGAGCGCTGCGGCGGCGCATATAGCTGATGCCGCGGGTAAGTTCATCGGCACAGACCCGTCTGATATGATCGTATTGATGCGCTCTGCGGCAGAGATATCGAACATATCTTTCCTGACGGGCGATGAACGTATGCTCCCCGCAGCGGCGGCTGCGCTTTCCTTCGGCGGGATATCCGTACTGATGCAGGTGCGCTCGGTGTGCGGCGGGCTTAGTATAGGAAGAATGGCTGTGATGCGTATATTCGCTGCGGGAACAGCGTATATCGTGTGTCATCTGCTGAAAAATATCATGATCGGAGCCGGAACAGCCGCCGTGAATGCCGCGAGCGATATCAGCATTCGTCACAATCCACCAATATTGTCGGTGTTTTTGTTGATTATGACGATTTTTCTCTTATCTCAAAAAAGAGTGGAAAAAAGCGAAAAAATGTGATATAATGAAGAAACAGGGGTATTGTGCCTCTGTCGGCTATTCTTATTATCCCGCAGGATAGATCCCGCCGGAAAATTCCCGCAGGAAAAGATCATACTGTCGGCAATGAACTGCTGCCGGGGTAATTACAGAAAGGAATGTTAATTATGGCAAAGAAAAAATATTTCGGAAACGATATCCAGCCGCAGTGCCAGTACTGTGCTTTCGGCGTCAGGGCAAAGGACGGCGGCAAGGTTCTCTGCGAAAAAAGAGGACTTGTCAACGGAGATGCATCCTGTCCGAAATTTTCATATTCGCCGCTCAAAAGGATACCTGTGAAGCAGCTTAACATTCCGGGCAATTTCGATGACTGATCAACTGGAGCGTAGATTATGACTGTTAAATTTCATATCCCCGGAATATACTCGCATTTTTATCTCAATGTGAATCTCATAAACCTTGTACATAACCGCCCCGAGATGTTCCGCGAGGGCGTGGAGATCGCATCCGTATACGGCACCTTCCCGCCCGCTATATGGAACGGCGGAAGATCCTTCAATGAATATGTGTCTCTTCAGGACTGCAGGAACATAATCAGCCATTACAACGGCAGAAAGGTTCCCGTAAGGTTCACTTTCACGAATCCCATGCTCGAAAAGCGCCATCTTGACGATGAGTTCTGCAATGAGCTGTGCAGAATGGCTGAAAATGATATGAACGAGATCATCGTGTTCATGCCGATGCTCGAGGAATATATCAGGAAGAAGTATCCGAAATTCAAGTTCACATCCACCACCTGCAAGCAGATCGAGGATGCGGACAAGCTCAGGGAAGAGCTTGAAAAGGATTATCATTATGTTGTGCTCGACTATAACTGGAACAATCACTTCGATTTTCTGGAGAGTATCCCTCACAAGGAAAAATGTGAGTTCCTCGTGAATGCGATCTGCAGGGCTCACTGCCCTATGAGGGGAAAACACTACCAGTTTGAGGGAAAGCAGCAGATATATATCAATGAGGTGCTCCCTATCGCGGGAGAAAGCGCACTCTTCGGCAGAGTTACGATAAGCGGCGCTGGCGACGACGGCCTGGAAAATGATTTTGTCTGTCCGTTCAATACCTCTATCGAAAGCGGCATGAAGGAGGAGACATATATCTCCCCTGACGCCATATATGAAAAATACGTCCCTATGGGATTTTCCAATTTCAAGATAGAGGGCAGAACAGCGACCGACGAAGAGGCTCTCGGAGAGTATATCAAATATATGGTAAGACCCGAATACGCCGATGAGGTCAGGGAGAAGATGCAGCCGTATCTTCTCAGATGAACATAGTACACAGAATGGCTATAGTACAAGAAAAGGATCGGTTCTCTGCGGAACGATCCTTTTTTAACAGATTGGAGTGTGGTAATATGTCCGAACGTTACAAGCGCATTGAAAGATGTCTGGAGGATGTCAGAGCAAAGACCGATTTTGTTCCCGAGGTAGCACTTGTCCTGGGCTCGGGTCTCGGCGGATATGCCGACGGGATAAAGCAGGTCGCCTCGGTCGATTATTCAGAAATCAAGGATTTCCCCATATCCACGGTAATGGGTCACAGGGGAAGATTCGTTTTCGGCTATGTTGAGGATGTCCCCGTTGTAGTTATGCAGGGCAGAGTGCATTATTACGAGGGCTACAGAATGGAAGATGTCGTGCTGCCCACAAGACTGATGAAGCTCATGGGCGCAAAGGTCCTTTTCCTGACCAATGCTGCGGGCGGTATCAACTTCAGCTTTGAAGCCGGAGACCTTATGCTGATAAACGACCATATATGTATGGCTCCGTCACCGCTGATAGGCGAAAATCTCGAAGAACTGGGACCGCGTTTCCCCGATATGAGCGAGGTATACAACAAGAAGCTGCGCAATATCGTAAAGCATACCGCACGTAAGCTCGATATCGGTCTGCGCGAGGGCGTATATATCCAGCTCACGGGGCCGAGCTATGAAACGCCTGCCGAGATAAGAATGGCACGTACAATGGGTGCGGATGCCGTGGGTATGTCCACCGGCTGCGAGGCTATCGCCGCAAACCACGCGGGGATGAAGGTAGTCGGGATATCCTGCATATCCAACCTTGCGGCGGGAGTATCGAACAAGCCGCTCTCCCATGCCGAGGTGCAGGAGACTGCCGACAGGACAGCTCCGCTGTTCAGAAAGCTCGTGACAGATTCGATAGTCAACATTCACAGGGAGCTTGACAATATATGAAAATAAGGATAGATAACGCAAGGCTTCTGATGCCCGATCTTACCGTATCCGAAGGCAGCGTGCTCACCGAGGACGGACTTATCGCGGCTGTCGGTGATATACCCGACGGAGAGTGCGATGAGGTGATAGATGCTCACAGGGATCTTGTGATGCCGGGCTTCAACGATGCGCACACCCATTCCGCTATGACCTTCCTGCGCAGTCTCGCCGATGATCTCCCGCTCGACAGATGGCTGCATGAATCGGTGTTCCCGAGAGAGGCAAAGCTCACAGCGGAGGATATCTATGATCTGACGAGGCTCGCCGTGCTTGAATATCTGACAAGCGGCATAACCTCATGCTTTGATATGTATTTCTTCCCCGATGCTTTCGCGTCGGCGCTCACCGACAGCGGATTCAGAGGAGTGTTCTGCGGCTCGGTCACAGGCGCCCCCTCTGCGGCTGAGAAACTTGAACAGGACTATCTGCGCTTCAACGGCAAGGATCCGCTGATATCATACATACTCGGCTTCCATGCGGAATATACCGCCTCCGAGGAGCTGCTCCGGGAAGTCTCCGCGCTCTCCCATAAATACAAAGCGCCCGTGTTCAGCCATTCCTCCGAAACAAGATCGGAGGTCGAGGGCTGCATCAGCCGCCACGGCGCGACACCGACCGTATATCTCGACAGTCTCGGGCTGTACGATAACGGCGGCGGCGGCTTCCACTGCGTACATATGACCGATGAGGATATCGGTATATACCGCAGCAAGGGCTTGTTCGCGGTGACAAATCCGTGTTCAAATGCCAAGCTCGCAAGCGGCATAGCTCCGCTGCTGAAAATGCATAAAAGCGGAGTAAGGCTCGCTGTGGGAACGGACGGCGCCGCAAGCAACAACGCGCTCGATATGTTCAGGGAAATGTATCTTGCGGCGGTATTGCAGAAGATCCTCTGCGATGATGCAGAAGCTCTGCCCGCAGAAGAAGTTCTTTCCGCAGCGCTCAGCGGCTCGGCAGATGCGATGGGCATAAACAGCGGCAGGCTCGAAGCGGGCAGGAACGCCGATATCATCATGATAGACCTCGATACCCCGAATATGCAGCCCATAAACAGCATAGTCCGCAATATCGTATACAGCGGCTCAAAGACCAATGTAAAGATGACTATGGTCGGCGGCAGGATACTCTACCGTAACGGTGAATTCTTTGTCGGTGAGTCTCCCGAAAAGATATACGAAAAAGCAAACTCCATAGCGAACAGGATATCCTCGCAGATGTGAAGTCCAAACAATAAAATGACCGCGTCGGAGCACATATACTCCGACACGGTCATCATATTTTGACCTTAAAAGTCTTTTTGCACTGCGGGCAGCAGACAGTGTGCTGTCCCTTTCTCCTGGGAAGACGCAGCGTCTTTTTGCATTCGGGGCATCTGCGGTATACATAATCCTTCCTGTCGCGGACGCGCAGGCGGTTTATGTGGAAAAAATGCTTCACTTTCCCCGCAAGCTGTACAAAGGCATAGTTTTCCTTCCTGCGCTGCTCGGTATTCCTCGAAAGCACACGGAAATATACTATCACGATGATAACAGCGATCAGCAGACCGATAACAAGACTTTTTGCAAATATATTGACGATCAGCAGTATCAACAACACCGCTGTCATGAATTTATACAGTTCATCCGCACCGTAACGCCCGTACATGAATTGTATAAGCTTATCCCTGAATTTGTTCAAGTACTCAGCTCCTGCACAGCTCTGCCGCAAGAGGACATGACAGAGCTTCTATTCTGTGTCCTGATAAAAGAGTATAGCATACCATTGTGTTGATTGTGTGACAGCATATAGACAGCATAATAAAATAGTGAGTTGAAACGCCATTAATAGAGGTGATATCATGGAAATAACAGTAAGACCGGTCGTGATAAGTGATTACGACAGTCTCCTTGCGCTCTGGAACAGCACGGAGCAGTCAAAGCGTGCGCTCAATCCCGTGGATGACAGCCGCGAAGGTATAGAAAGATACCTGAAGCGCAATCCGACGACCTGCTTTCTGGCAGAATCGGAGGGCAGGATAATAGGCGTGATACTCACAGGCCACGACGGAAGGCGTGCGATCGTGCATCATATGTGCGTACATCCCGACTGCCGCTGCCAGGGTATAGCGACCATGCTCGTGCAGAGGGCGGAGGAAGCCCTGCGCAGGGAGGGCATAACCAAGGTGTTCGGACTGGTATTCAAGGACAATGATACCGCAGATATCTTCTGGGAAAAGCAGGGATATACTCTGCGCACCGATCTCAACTACCGCAACAAGAGCCTTGACCCGAATGTGCCTCAGGGAAGATGAAAAAATCCCCCGTGCAATGGCTGCACAGGGGATTTTGTATTACAGGATAACGATATATCAGTTGTTTATGAACTTGTCGTCCTCGTTGTTCCAGCTGTAGAGCTTTCTGATCTCCTCGCCTACCTTCTCGGAGGGATGTTCTGCGTGGAGCTTTCTCATAGCCTTGAAATGTACCTGCTTGCCTGCGGGAGACATATCGAGCAGGAATTCCTTTGCAAAAGAGCCGTCCTGGATATCGGAGAGGATCTTCTTCATGGTCTGCTTTGTCTCAGCAGTGATGAGCTTGGGACCTGTTACATAGTCGCCGTACTCAGCGGTGTTGGAGATAGAATATCTCATTCCTGCAAAGCCGGACTGATAGATAAGGTCAACGATGAGCTTCATCTCGTGGATGCACTCGAAGTAAGCGTTTCTGGGATCGTAGCCTGCCTCAACGAGTGTCTCGAAGCCTGCCTGCATGAGTGCGCAGACACCGCCGCAGAGAACAGCCTGCTCGCCGAAGAGGTCTGTTTCTGTCTCTGTTCTGAATGTTGTTTCAAGAAGGCCTGCTCTTGCACCGCCGATGCCTGCGCCGTAAGCGAGAGCGAGATCCCATGCATCGCCTGTTGCATCCTGTTCAACAGCTACGAGACAGGGTGTGCCCTTGCCTGCCTGATATTCGGATCTTACAGTATGACCGGGAGCCTTGGGCGCGATCATGATAACATTGATATCTGCGGGGGGCTTTATGCAGCCGAAGTGGATATTGAAGCCGTGTGCGAAAGCGATGGTCTTGCCGGCCTTGAGGTTGGGAGCGATATCCTTTTCGTACATCTCAGCCTGCTTTTCATCGGGGATAAGTATCATGATGATGTCGCCCTGCTTTGCAGCCTCTGCAACGGAAACAACCTTCAGACCCTGGGATTCTGCCTTTGTCTTGGATCTCGAACCCTCATAAAGTCCTACTACTACGTTTACGCCGCTTTCCTTGAGGTTGAGCGCGTGAGCGTGACCCTGTGAGCCGTAGCCGATGATAGCAACAGTCTTGCCGTCAAGTCTGCCCAGATCGCAGTCTTCCTGATAAAAGATCTTGTTTGTTTCGGAATAGTGCTTTTCCATTTTTCGATTCCTCCATGATATAAATATTATTAAGAGTTTCCCGGAAGCGGCAAACCCAAAACTGCTTATTTCCTGATCGTCTCTGCGCCCTTCTGGATAGCTATCGTACCTGTGCGGACGATCTCCTTAATGCCATAGCCGGAGATGAGCTCCTGGAATTTAGTAAGATTCGGTGTTGTGTCGGATATCTCGATAGTAAGAGTCGTCGGTGTGATATCCGCGATCTTCGCGCCCATGATATTGCATATAGCGAGCACCTCGTTGCGCTGGGACGGTACCGCACTTATCTTTATGAGCTGGAGTTCTCTTGAAAGCAGCTCTTCGGGGGAGAGCGTGCGCACCTTTATCGTATCGACGAGCTTGTTGAGCTGTTTTTCGATCTGCTGTGCAGTATGCTCGT
Organism: Oscillospiraceae bacterium; assembly: GCA_024697725.1. Classification (GTDB taxonomy): domain Bacteria; phylum Bacillota; class Clostridia; order Oscillospirales; family Ruminococcaceae; genus RGIG4694. Next base: position 982 of record JAILFE010000292.1, on the reverse strand, counting down.
CGCCATCAGCAACGATCGTTATTCTCGATATCGCAGGATCATCCGTCACACCCACAGCAAGGCTGTCGATATTGAATCCTCTGCGCGAGAAAAGACCCGATACGCGGGAAAGCACACCCGCATGGTTTTCAACAAGAATGGATATAGTATGTTTCATATTCCCGGCATTATACTCGTCAGCTGTATCGATCGCCTGATGAGAGCAGGCAAAAACCTGCGTTTATGGTCTTTGCGCCGCTCGGATCGGCATATTAGACCGGTAACGAGTATAAGATATGCCTATCCTCCTATCTGTTAATTATTTTGATTTTAAAAGGGCTATCCTTTGTTTGATATTTTTTTCAAATTCCTCATCACTGAATTTCGGATCGCGTGTTTTTCTCCATATATCGCAGGGGATGTCCCCGCATCCTATGCAGCTTGAGAATCCATGCTCCCTGCAGCAGTGGTATATGGCACATTCTCCTCCGCCGCAGTGGAATACCTTTCCGGCACATTCATTGCAGCCGGGGCACATCTTTTCTTTATAGCAGTAACAATCAAGGCAGTCCGAACCGCATACGCTTATGTTATCCATAAAAGTACCTCATTTACAGGGTTGTCTCGTATTTATACACGTTGCATTCGATGAAATAAGGACCTTTACAGTTTTTCAGACGTTCAACAGCCGTCTCCGCCTCTGCCATTGAGGATACTCTCTCCGACGGTATGCCGTAGGATGCCGCAAGCTGCACGAAATCGGGGCTGCCCTTCAGATGCACTGCCATCTGGTGATCCTCATACATATTTGTCTGAAGCTCACGAACCATGCCAAGGCGGTTGTTCTTCATGAGTATAATCTTGACAGCGATATTTTCCTGCACTATCGTTGCTAGCTCGTACATACACATCTGGAACGAGCCGTCGCCGCATATCGCAATGACCTCGTTGTCGGGACGCGCCATCTTCGCACCTATCGCAGCAGGTATCGAATATCCCATCG
>JAILFE010000263.1 GCA_024697725.1 Oscillospiraceae bacterium | reverse complement strand
GCGCGGGAATCCTTGATATCGGTCATTACATCATATCACCTCATTTTGGGCATAGAAAAAGCGCCTGCTCGTATGAGCAAACGCTTTGTTGGTTTTTCAGTTGACCGTAAAAAGCGGTTATCCCAAAAGTGTCTGCCTTTCGATAAACGCTTGTTTATTGATTATGCTGTAACTTTTTTTGCTTTATTGGAGTTGTCAGCAACAATCTCATATCCGATAGGCTCACTCATTTTTTCACGCCAATCCTTTAAGGTATCTTCATCCCATTCATCATCAGTATTATTCGTAGCCGTAAGAACTCCCTTTTCAAGGTCTTTCATATTATTGCACCTCCAAATCTATTTGATTATTACCAACAGAAACTACTTTGTAATTCAAACCTTTATCAAGCAAAAATTCTCTTTGCTTTTTATACTTACTCAATAATTCTATATATGCGCCTTTAGTACCCGCTTTAACTTTAATTGTGATTTTGAAATCACCATGCAAAGCACCTTTTCGAGTGACAGAAGTACTGATAAATTGGTTTATTCTGATAACTTGCCCTTTAGATACATCTCCAAAAGGATTTGAAGGCATACCTCGGTAACAATATATATTATGCTTCAATTTGAACTTGGATATTCCGCTTGAGATCTGCTCAGAATAATAATTCAATGTTTCGTCTCTCGGTATATTGCCGCGAAGCATAGCGTTGAGCCTTGCGAAGAATTTATCATCAGCAGGGTTTCCGCTGTTTTTGGTATATTTCTTAATGGCACGCATCTCTTCAGAAGAAAGCTCATTGATCCATTCTTCTGAATCATTACGAAGAACATTGACAACCTGACTGCTGTCCAAACTATCAAACCCTTTTTCTTTTATTATATCACTTTTGGACGATTTGTCAAGCCCTTTTTTAGCAGTTCCGCCCGAACCGCTCCCGGGTCTGCTTCCTTCAAATAAACCGCCTTTACCCTTGATATAGTTTTTACCGTCGTTTCTCAGCTCGTGATATCTTACAAGCGCGTCATAGTACGAGTAATCTACACAGGGTCATCGGGGTCGGTATCTTCTTCGGCACGGCGTACCTGCATATCAGCCCAGTTTATAGCATTCTTCGTTCTTCTTGTAGCTGTTCTTGAAGTGCCCATATTAGCGTTTGCCCCTGTCCAATCGTCAGAACCCGTTTTTGGTGCTTTTGTAGACTTGAAATATTCAGTATCCGTCTTTCGATTAGTGCTTATTCTCTTTCCTTCACTGTTAAATGTGTACGTTGTGTAAGTCGTTTCTTTTCTTGCGGGAATATCACCAACACCAATAGTAGCGGACTTTAATCTGTCATAGTTTTTCACTTGTGTATATGAAAGATTATAGTTGCCGTTTTCGTCTATGCTTACCTGAATATCTCCTTCAAGGTCTCCGAATGCAGAGCTTTTGTTTACCATATCTCTGACTTTCTGCACTTTTGCTTGTATTGCGTCAGGTACAGTATTTCTTGATTTCACCCATTCCTCAAACTCATTCGCTAGCGCCTGCTCCGCGATATCGCGATCACTTGCGCCCACATAAAATCCCTTGCCCTTCTGCCCCTTGGGAACGACAAGCATACCGCCTCCGCCTCCGCCGCCGGAGCAGAATCTTCCTTTGTCATCATGATACGGATTATATCTCAGCTCACAGTACCGCAAAAGCGCGTCATAATACGAATAATCGACATCTCCGGCGCGTTCTTCAACGATTATCTCTGTAGCTTCATCCGCACAAGAACGGTACTCCATGAAATTCCCCTCGGAGCGCACCTCAACGAGCGTGCCGTTGTAACATGGCTTGTATGCGCCGTCTATCAGTGACACCTCCGAAAGTGTCATTCCCTTGACGATGCGGCGCGGGACATTTCCCGCACGTTGTTCGATCTCGCTGTCGGTGCATACAAAACCGAACGACCAGCCGCGAAGCTCTCCGCGCCTTGCTTTCCCGACGATATCCTCATCGGTGATGTTCGCGCTTGCACGCAGACCGATATTATCCTCGCAGAGCTTCAGATTTCCCTGTGATGTGCTCCCGAGCTTGCGGGAAATATCATGATTTTCGAGTATAGCAACGTCCGCTCCCGAGCTGAGCGCCTGACCGAAAGCCCCCGCTCTGATCTGCTCGACGCACCGCCCCACGGACGGCACGTTTATGATATTGCTGTCACGCTCCACGGCGTTGACATAGCCTTCAATATGTACGGAATTATCCGCACGGATCTCTATTTTCACTTGTTTTTCTCCTTTCGGGCATAAGA
>JAILFE010000221.1 GCA_024697725.1 Oscillospiraceae bacterium | reverse complement strand
TTACAGCAGATCCCTTCATAAAAGACAGCTCAGAAAGAATTACAGAACCTTCATGAAACTGAGCTCGGCCCAATAAAGGTCTTTTGTCGCCTTTCTTCCATGAGATCTCCTGCGGACTTTGTATAAATCCCTGTTCCATTTCATTTCCACAGTATGGGCATTTCATATAAATTCCTCCCTAATAAATTGCGATTTATCGTATTAGACATTTCATGCCTAATAAGTATATCACATAATTACATATAAATCAACAGAAAGCATGCTGATGAGCTGAAGCTGAAAGAGAAGAAATAGCACTACGATAGATCCGTATTTGCGGCTTTTCGTATAGCAAATATGACACACGCCCCGATCATAACACCGCTCGTATTTAATATTATGTCATCAATATCTGTATGCCTTTCGGGACTTAGCAATTGGGACAGCTCAATAAAGATACTAAAACAAATCCCTGCGAATACAGTTTTTTTGATATTATCAAGCCTGCGAAAACAGATAGGCAATACTATTCCAAAAGGTATAAACATTGCTATGTTCCCGATAATATTGGTAAGCCATCCATCATATCTGTCAAAGAGAAAACAGAATGGGATCAAGCTTATCATGTCAGACGGTGTCTTTGATAATCCGACCTTTAGTGTACCTAATTTTCCATCAACAAAATGTAACGGAAAGTATACAAATCTTGCAATAACTACAAGGCATATGTATACAAGAAGCATCTGTAGTTCGCGTTTTACCGAAAACTTCTTGGATCTGATCGAAATTAGGGATCGCGCAAGTATCCAAATGAGAGTTATAAAAATAAACATCTGTAGATAGGAAATCTCGATCATAGTCACTGCTGCATCCTTTCTTTAGCAGATACCTTTATAAATACCGATTTATCGTAGTAGATTAAATAAACTTACAAATTCATTCTATCATAATTACCTCAAAATGTCAACCGAAAGGAACCATAAAATGAAACACTTAATAATCACAGAAAAGCCCTCGGTGAGCGAGATAATCGCACACTCTGTAGGCGCTCTCGAAAAGAAACGTGCGGGCAGGGAGCATTATTACGAGGGCCTGAATTACATCGTAGCTCATGCCCGAGGACATCTTTACGGAATAGGTCTGCCGGAGGATTACGGCTATTCCAAAGTGTACAAGCATGAGGAACTTCCGATGTTCCCTGATTTCAAGATTTTCAATGAAGGCGAGGACACGGCAGAACTGAGAAAGCTATTGTCCGGTCTTCTGAATAATGAAGATATCGACATCGTAATATGTGCTACCGATGCAGGCCGTGAGGGAGAACTGATCTTCCGGCAGATATATGAAGCGTCGCACTGCATAAAGCCGGTGAAACGCCTGTGGTGCAGTTCGATGACGGACGCAGCTATCCACAGGTGTCTGAATGATCTTCCCGATGATAAGGATTTTGACGGTCTGTATCGGGCGGCACTTGCCCGTGAGTATTCCGACTGGATAATCGGTATGAATCTGTCTCGACTGTATGGCATTATGGACAATTATCCGCACAGGGTTGGCAGAGTGAAAACGCCAGTCCTGTCTATTATCGCCCAGCGGGAAAACGAGAGAGACAGGTTTGTTTCCAAACTCTCATACAGGCTCGAAATAGACAATGGCGCTGTATCGGAAAAAGAATTTTCAAGCGAGGAAGAAGCAAAGTCAGCTCTTGCCGGAATCACAAGCGGTACAGCAGAGGTCATTGAAGTAACAGAAACCGAAAAGACAAGAAATAGTCCGGGATTGTTCTCTTTGTCCGGATTGCAGCGTGAGGCTAATGATGTTTTTGGTTTCACAGCAAAACAGACACTTGAAACAGCACAGGCTCTTTATGAAAAGCGGCTCATAACCTACCCGCGAACAGATTGTGAATATATTTCATCGGATATGGCGGACAAGTTCAGGAACATAGTTTTCTCTCTTATGAAACTTTCGGATTATGGCGAGCGTGTTCAGCAGCTTACCAAGCAGGGTATAACCATAGGTGACAGGATCGTTGATGATAATGAAATGTCGGGTCACGATCATCATGCTATCATACCCGAATTTGTTAAGCGTGAGCCGGTGCTTTCGGATAAAGATAAGATGCTGTACGGGCTTATTGTAAACAGGACGCTTTGTGCAGTGGATAAGCCGTATAGATACAAGGAAAATGTATATACGATAGATTTTGGCGGTAATTCATTTACGATGAAAGCGATCATACCGATTGAAACAGGATGGAAGAAGTATGATGTTCACAAGGAAAAATCTGCTCATGACAATTATAGCCGTGGTGACATGATAACTGTGAATAACGCACATATAAAGCAGTGTTCCACCGAAAAACCGGAACGATATACCGATTCGACTTTGATATCTGTTATGAATAATATCGATAATCGAATATCAGATACTGAGCTGAAAGCAGCGGTGAAGGGCAGGGGTATCGGAACGGAGGCCACCAGAGCAGAGATCATAGAGCAGCTTGTTTCGGCGGGATATATCACCAGAGATGGAAAGAGCATTGTTCCGACGAATTTCGGACGAAGATTTATAGCATCGCTCCCGTCAAGCGTATGTTCCGCCGAAAGGACAGCGGAATGGGAAAAGAGGCTTGAAGATATCCGCAATGGTGCTGATATGAATGAATTTCTTGCAGAGGTCAAGGATTTTGTGCTATCGGTAATGGATTATGAAAAGTTTCCCACACGGGTCAGAAAGCCCGTCAATAACGGTGTTCGTAAAGATGTCAGAGAACGTAAGACCGTAGGAATATGTCCGAGGTGCAGAAAGAAAGTCCTTGAATCGGAGAAGTGCTATTACTGCGAGGGCGGTAAGGACAGCTGTGGTTTTGTGTTCTGGAAAAAGTCCCGGTTTTTCAAGGATGAGATAACTCCAAATCAGGCAGAAAGGCTTATAAATGGCGAGCATATCAGGCTCACCTTGCTTACAAAATCGGGAGAAGAATACACCGCAGAATGTAAGCTGGAGGATACCGGCAAGTATGTGGACATAAAGCGTGTTCCGAAGGAAAAGGTAGAAATATGCCGCTGTCCGAGGTGCGGAAAGCCTATATATGAGGGCGGTTCAAATTACTATTGTTCGGCGGGAAGAGAAAACTGTGGTTTTACATTATGGAAAGAGCATTTCTTCGGAAAAGTTCATATTGACGTCAAGGACGCAAAGAAGCTCATAGAGGGCGGCACGATAGAAAGAGCGGGTAAGCGTTACAGAATGAATGATATACGGACGAGTGTAAAACTGGAGGTGGACAATAATGACTGAACATGGCGACTTCTTTAAGAATATGAATAGTAATTATGATGTTAATACTGCGGTGTACAGGTTTTCGGTAGTTGCTCATGCAATGGGGATGGAAGATGATGAAGATATCCCCATAGTGCCTGAGAAATACCGCAGCAATATTATGAAGGCTGGAATGACAGCACAGATCGAAAGATTATTATTTCTTTTTGCGGCGGGTGTCATTACCGATGATGAATTATACGAGCTTTATTGTATTTCTAAAGGAAAGGATATATCCGATCTCCTTATTGGTGCGGAGAAATTTATCAAGGAAAATAACGAACGGACAGAAAAGGAGCGTATGCTGCCGGAAGTGTTTCGTAAGGTATTAATGTGTGCGGCGGTATCCGCAACATATTCAGATGATGGAGAGTGTCTTTCCTTTGATGATGCAAGAAATATCGTACAGCTAAAATGTGCGGATATAGTAAACGGATATGTTAAGATCGGGGATATTGAGCTTTTTAAGCTACTTGCAGACTGCGGCGAATCATTTGGCAATCCCGGTGAGGAAATATATGTTGAGCAGAACTTAGAGAATATTTTCGGCAACGATATCGTAAAGAACGGCAATACAAATTCCAATGACTATCCCTTTATGATGAATCCGAAAAGGCTCGTGTATTACAGCAGAGTATTCAGAAAGCCGTATGGAACGGGTTTTATAAGATATGCCTATGAAAACGGTATAAAGGCGGACGAGCAGTTTGTCAGCAGATTTGAAAAGTACCGCAGGGATATTAAGTGCAAATTCACCATTGACAGCCATGAACGAAAGCGCCATATATGCGGCGATACGGTAAATCAATTCGATTATTTTCTTAATGTCGAGGGTGACAGAATGAGCATTGACAGGCGCGAAACTATTACAGTTGAAGATGATACAGAAAGGTCGGACAAGGAGCTTATGCGCCTTGCACTGGATAAATTCTGCGGAAACCAGGCTGTTCAGAATAATACGGTGCTGGAAGTGCTTCATGACCGTAAAAAGTCTCTGTTTATCGTAAAGGATCACGACTATATCCCTCTTGCTCCTGAAAAATTCAGGAGCAGGCTGTTCGATTTTGAGGAGGTATGGGGGAAGATCATTTCATATACTGCGGAGCATCCGCTTAAAATTGTGAACGGCGCACTGGAGATTCCTGTTGAATTTCTGGATATGTTTGATGAGAATATACGCGAATATGCAGGGAATCTGATTGCAGAGCAGTATTCAAGGCAGCTCGGGCACAGGGGGAAAAATAAGGTAATAACCAAGCTGAGTACGCTTGAAGCCAATGCTGCGGAAAACAGCGGTGCGGCACAGCAGCGAAGGGAACAGCAGGAGAAGCTGAAACAGGAGAGAATAAAGAAGTTTAATGAGGATAGAGCCAACAGGGACGATTCATCGGAGGGTTGATCATGAAAGTGTTTGTAAGAGAAACTGAAAAGACTGTGGCTTTCCGTTTATACGGTATCAGCGGCAGGGAGTGTACAGGGGAATTCTTCAGAGCATTTTTCACATCAGAGGACGGTGTCCACGAAACTACCGAAGATGAGAGAATGCGTTATGGTTCAGATGTGGAATACAGTATTGATAAACAGGAGTTCTGTGATCTATTCAAGAAGAACATAGACAAGCTGCAAAAGGCCATTGATGAGATCGCTCTTGCGATAATAAGCGGGTACACCGAGGAAGAATTTCATTTTGAGAAAGAATACTACGCTCTGTAAGGGGGATGAGATATGGCAATGAACGAAAATACGCTTGCGGAGGAGCTTCGCGCTATGCGTGAGGAAATGAGGGCAATGCGAGAGCAGATGTCCGAGATGATCGGGGATACCAACAAGAAACTTGAAGTTATAGGCAGTTTTGTTGCGGCTATAAATGAAAGTCAGACCTTTGAAAAGACTATGCATGCCGTAGAAAACGTCACAAAAGATGTTACAGGATGCGATAAGGCGGATTTCATCGCTGAGGACAATGGAAAATTCTTTTCAACGGACGGAGAAGTCAGAACATACATACAGCCCGAAAATGCAGATGAAATCAAGAAGGTAATGGAAACAGGAAGGATCTCGGTGAGAGGTGATGCCGCCATTATCCCCGTACAGTCAGGAAACGATTCCTCCGTAGGGGTAATTATTGCCGAGAAGATAGGCGGATTTGACAGCGCGGAGCTTGCACAGCTTGAATCGGGAAGTACGGTGATGAATACTGTGAAACTTGCTGTTGAAAAGGAAATGAATCATAGAATGGCGGTAACTGATGAGCTTACTTCCCTTAAGAACCGTGACGGTCTGAATGAATATCTGAAAAATACGCTCTGTGATGTTATTGATGAAAAGAAGCCGGTATCAATTCTGATGTGTGATATAGACCATTTCAAATCGGTAAATGATACATACGGTCACGATGCGGGAGATGTTGTTCTCAGAGGTGTTGCGGATATAATCTCCGAGAACACACGCGGCGGTTATGACAGTGCTTTCAGAATGGGCGGAGAGGAAATGGCTTGTGTTCTTTGCTGTGATGTTAATGAGGCGACAAAGATAGCAGAACGTATCCGTACCGAGGTCGAAAACGCTTCTTTTTATTACAATGGACAGGATATCGGTGTTACGCTCTCGATAGGTGTTCACCAGATGGATGCAAAGGAAATAGTGCCGGAGAACGCAAGAATTGTCTTTGATGCGGAACTGAAATATGCAGACAATGCAGTATATGAAGCAAAGGAAAGCGGGCGAAATCAGGTGATAATCAGTGCGGAAAGTGCGCCTATGGCTGATCGTTCCGATGTACAGCAGCCTGAATCGAACATTGCTGACGAACAGGATATTCTTGACAAGGACAATTTGCTGGACAGGTCAAATATATCACCGGAAATGCCAAAGAACGATCATTTCAAGGAAACTATTGGAAAAATGTCAGATTGGGCAGATAAGGTCATTGAAAAGGCAGAGCAGCTTAAAGCTATTGAACAGGAGCAAAATAAGGACGGTGCTGCAAGATGATGTTTACAAAGGAACAGATCGACGAAGCAAATTCCAGACCGATAG
>JAILFE010000205.1 GCA_024697725.1 Oscillospiraceae bacterium | reverse complement strand
TCGGTGAATATAGCCTTCACGCCGTTCTGGCAGTCGTCAAAATTACCCTTCAGAGCGCATACCTTTACGTTAGAGCCGTCCTGAGTGGTCATCTGGCGCTTCTGCATTGCGCTGACGCCGTCCTCGGGATAGAACACGATTATATTTGTCCCGGGAACATCGGCAAAGCCTTCAAGAGCGGCTTTTCCCGTATCGCCGGAAGTTGCAACGAGTATAACGACATTCTTTCCGAGATTTATCTTTTTTACCGAGGTCGTGAGCAGATAGGGGAGTATCTGCAGCGCCATATCCTTGAATGCGCAGGTGGGGCCGTGCCACAGTTCGAGGATGTGGATATCATCAGTGAGCTTTCTTACTTCTGCGATATTCTTTGTGGCAAAGCTCTTGTCGGTATAGGCATTGTCGGTACAGTAGCGTATCTCCTCTGCGGTGAAATCGGTAAGATATTTTGAGAAAACAACCGCTGCTCTTTCGGAATAGGTCATATTCCCGAGAGCTGTTATCTCATCAAGTGTCATTTGAGGTATCTCGGAGGGGACAAAAAGCCCTCCTTCAGCGGATATGCCGTTCACGATAGCCTCTGCTGCAGAAAATCTGATACTGCTGTTTCTGGTGCTCTTGTAATACATGGCAATGTTCCTTTCATGCGCCGACACCGTTTTCCGCGGCATCGGCTATAATATATTGTTATCATTGTCCGCTATGAATGCGTTGTCGTAATAATGGAAGCTGACAGGCTTTCCTCTGTCAAGTACGACTTCGGAGATATCAAAGCGCGGCTGACATTCGCTGCCCACGCGGTAGAGATATTCCTGAGCGGCTCTTATAATAAGTCTTCGCTTTCCGGCAGTCACAGCCGCAGCGCCGCTGTCCATAGCGTTCACCGCTCTGGTCTTGACCTCGACAAAAGCGATGATACCGCCCTTTTCGGCAATTATATCTATCTCTCCTCCGCGCACGGTGTAATTTCTGCACAGTATCCTGTACCCCGAGCGGCCGAGATAGTATGCAGTCAGCTCTTCGCCGACATTTCCGATATCCCGTGTACTCATATTCAGTGCATTTTCTTCAGAAATGACATCCTGTGAACGGGGGACGGACCGTATTGCCTTATCATCTCATAATGGAGTTTTGTGGGATATCCCTTGTGCTTCTTAAACTGATATTCGGGATATTTTTCTGCAAGCTCCGTCATATATCTGTCACGGCTGACTTTAGCGATTATCGACGCAGCTGCTATGCTCGCCGATATGCCGTCACCCTTGACCACTGTCATCGTCCGTATCCCGAGCCCCGGGTCGCGGTTGCCGTCAACTATCGCAAAGGACGGCTTTATGCCGAGCCCGTCATAGGCGCGGCGCATTGCGATAAAGGTCGCCCGGAGTATATTATGCTCGTCTATTTCAGCGGCTGATGCTGTGCCTACGGAATATGCAGCCGCTTTTTGTATTATGATATCATAAAGCTCGGCGCGTTTTTTCTCACTGAGCTTTTTGCTGTCGTTTATGCCATCTATGAAGGTATCGTTGTCGAATACCACTGCTGCGGCGTATACATCCCCCGCAAGAGGACCTCTGCCCGCCTCGTCTATCCCGCAGAAGATACCGTTTTCAAGGCGAAAGCTCCTGTCATACTCAAACAGATCGTCAGTCAATATCTCACATCCTGTTATTTTTTCAGCCGGGCAGTTCCAGTGTTATCCTGCCGAGCCTTCCGTTCCTGAATTCGCCCAGCACCACCGAAGCGGCGCGTTCCATGCTCACTTCTCCGCCCGATATCAGCAGCCCGCGTGATATACCGACCTGTTCGAGCAGCTCATATCCGGGGACGTCCGCAGAGTCCGATATTTTCGGATAGCGCTGCTTCAGTGTATCGTGATAATCGACATTCAGCACTTCGAGCAGCCTGCACGCAAGCACCTCGATATCGACGACATCGTCCTTCACGGCGCCTGTGAACGCAAGATATTCTCCTACCTGCTTGTCCTCGAATTTCGGGGCGAGTATACCGGGCATATCGAGCAGCTCGATCTCCTTATCGACAGTCACCCACTGCTTGTCGCGGGTAACGCCGGGGCGATCCTCGACCTTTGCCTTGCTCTGTCCCGCCATGCGGTTTATGAACGATGATTTCCCGACATTGGGTATCCCCACGACCATGAGCCTGAGCGCTTTTCCGCCAACGCCCTTGGCCTTGCGCTTTGCG
>JAILFE010000194.1 GCA_024697725.1 Oscillospiraceae bacterium | reverse complement strand
TTCAAAATGTCTTTCAGACATTTTGAATTAGCGCGTAGTATAAATACAGGTGGTGCTTATATGGCTTTTTTAAGGGCAGAACATCTCTGCAAAGACTATATCTCCGAAAGCGGGAGCGTCTCCGCGCTGTCCGACATCTCTTTTGAGGTAAATGAGGGCGAGATATTCGGTATAATCGGACTTTCCGGCGCAGGCAAGAGCACACTCGTGCGCTGCATAAACCGGCTTGAAGAACCCACTTCGGGCTGCGTTTACATCAGGGACAGGAACATAAACGAACTCTCACAGAAGGAACTTCGCGAGGAACGCCGCCGCATAGGTATGATATTCCAGCATTTCAATCTGCTCATGCAGAGAAATGTGCTTGATAATGTCGCGCTTCCGCTCGAAATAGCAGGCATGAAAAAGAAAGCAGCCCGCGATAAAGCCCGCGGATATCTTGGAGCTGTGGGCATACCCGACAAGGCTCTCGCATTCCCTTCACAGCTTTCCGGCGGTCAGAAACAGAGAGTGGCGATCGCGCGTGTCCTCGCGTCGGATCCCGCACTTCTGCTCTGCGATGAAGCGACGAGTGCCCTTGATCCGCAGACGACCAGACAGATACTTGCTCTGCTTCGTGACATCAACCGGAAGTACGGCATCACCGTTATCATAATCACTCACGCTATGACTGTTGTACAGGAGATATGTGACAGAGTCGGTGTTCTCGAAAACGGCAGGCTCGTCGAGATGAACACGGTAAAGGAGCTCTTCGCTCATCCGCAGACAAAAGCGGCGAAGCGTCTGCTGCTCATACAGAACGATGATGATGAAGAAACGGAGAAAAAGGAGGTGCTCGCATCATGAACTTTGACCCTAAAATAGTTGATATGCTGCTTGAAGGCATACGCGATACGCTGTTTATGGTGCTGATCTCCACGGCGGCGGGATACGCGCTCGGGCTTCCGCTCGGCGTTCTTCTCGCGGTGAGCGGCAAGGACGGCATACACCCGCGCCCTGTGCTCTACCGCATACTTGACGTGCTGACGAATATACTGCGGAGCGTTCCGTTTCTGATACTTCTCATACTTATAATACCGCTGACACGCTTTATCGTCGGCAAGAGCTACGGTCCCGAAGCGACGATAGTTCCGCTTACCCTCGCGGCAGCTCCGTTCATCGGAAGAATGGTCGAATCCTCGCTCAAAGAGGTCGATCACGGCGTGATCGAAGCCGCACAGAGCATGGGAGCTACCGACCGTCAGATCATTATAAAAGTCCTGCTCGGTGAAGCGAGGATATCTCTCCTTGTAGGCGTGACCATATCAATGGGAACAGTCCTCGGCTATTCCGCAATGGCGGGTGTTATCGGCGGAGGCGGGCTCGGCGATATTGCGATACGCTACGGATATTACCGCTATGACACGCAGATAATGATAATCACCGTAGTGATACTTGTCGCGCTCGTTCAGATACTTCAGTTCATCGGAATGAAGTCCGCAGCAAAACTGGACAGGAGAAAGAAATAAAAAGGCGGGCAGTGCCGCAGAACACAAAGACCGGACATAATACGGATACCCATATAGAATTATTGCCCCGAAGCACTTTGAATGAAATGCTTCGGGGCATTGTATATTTTTGACTGCTCAGATAAGTCAGAATTTGTCTATCATAGATTTTTCGCAAACTCATATACCTTTTCAGACCATTCCCATATATCAGTACAATCATTCTGCAAATAATATACTTTGGATTTCAGTTCCTTTGGTATATGCACTTCAAACACAGGCTTGTAATCCATCGGGACAATTATTGCCAAGATCCAGTCCTGTAATACCACCCTGTTTCTTACCTTTAATGGCAGTACCCCGTCAAAGGTCGCATCGGGATGTTGAGCAAGGTCTTCATAGCGAAAGAAAAACCGTACCCCGGGTGAAAAATCTTTGCTCAGATCCTCCTCATTAGGGAACCTTCCGAGTTTCCTTTCCATAACGAGCCGATCTCCCGCTTGGCAATTGCCCCAAGCAAACATGATATAGTCAAAGTAGTCTTCAGGATCGTTAGCCGCATTCCTGCTTTCGGATTTCAGTTCCCTTGCTGTCAAGCCTCTTGACAATACGGGTGAAAGCAAACTGCCGCAGTCCATAATTTTAATTGCATTTTCAATTGGAGACGTGTGACAAATCAAATCTGTCATGCATCCATTATACTTTGGACACGCAGTACATTCCCTTATGATCTTGGGTGGTGCAATGCGGTGTGCGCCGCTTTGTTTATAATCTTCAATTATCTGAAGAACGCTATCGTCGGCTTCAATTTCACAAGACCGTCCATTTTCTTCTTCATATCTGATAAAATCCAAAATATTTTGTACTTCCCAGTCAGTGATTTTGGGATATTCTGAGAGTTTCTTATAAAACACTCCGTCCCAACATTCAGATATATCAAATGCCCCTATTTTTATCAACATATGATAACCACCCGCAAACTCCGATTTATGTTAGTAACGATTATATCACGACATTGCCGCCTTGTCAATAAAAACGCCATAGCATTTCTGACTTTACATCAGAAATACTATGGCATAATTCTTCTATATGAATACCGGCTTTACATGAGGGGTGCTGCCTTGATTATACTATATAATGTAGAACCAGCTCTCGTCATCGACCTCAATGGTCTGCGGAGCCTCGCTCTGAACAGGATTGGAAGCGTCGTAATTGTAGCGCAGTCCC
>JAILFE010000387.1 GCA_024697725.1 Oscillospiraceae bacterium | reverse complement strand
CTGAAGATATATTCCCGAGCGCACTCCGCACAGCCTGCCGTCCGGCAGAGATGTCATGAATACATCGCCTATATTGAAGATGCAGCCGAAAAGATCATCTGGACGGTCATGCGAAATATTGCTCTGCACTATGCCCGGTATCGCTTCCTCGGCGTAAAGGCGGTGTTTGTCTATATCTTCACGGACAATGGGAATGTATTTCTGCTCTCCGACACTTCCGGAGCTTATGTTGAAGAATACCGCTGGGGCAGAAGTTAAAACATTCCCTTCGCCGTTTATTATCCTGTCTATATATCCGTCATAGTCCGAAAATTCGGTGAGCGGCACATTTCTGCGGTATTCGCCGCTGTGGCGTATATCCGCAAAGCAATACCTTTTCCCGTAGAATGTATCTTCGTTTTCGCGCAGAAGGCGTTTCAGCAGTTTTTCCTGTTCGCTGACGGCTCTGCCGCACACCTCGCGCAAATGACGGAATGCATCTTCGTATCTTTCGTTCTCCATCACCATCACCTTTCAAAATTCATCGTTCATATCAGTATCATCAAAGAGTTCATACCTAATATCTGTTTGTATTTCAGATCACACACAAGGCTTTGTATCATCGAAATGCCCATATATCTTTCATCATCGGGCTCAAACTGCAGCGGATCCAGATCCTTTCCGTCGTAGCGTATCCTTATGCCGATATTCTCCCTGATCGCAAACACACGTATGTCGAAATTCACATTGTCCGGCGCATTGTCCTGAGATATGACCGTCATAAGCTCTTCAAGTGCGAGACTTACGCGCATCGTCTGTTTTGGCTGCATACCGTTATCTTCACAGAAACCGGTGATCTGCTCACAGGCGCCGCATATCGCTTCGTTGTCACTTACAACGGAAAAGTTTATAACATTCCCGCTCTTGTCGAGTGTAGTATCCATGAGCATATAGCGGCTCACATTTTCATCTCTGCGGCTTACCGAATGCGATATCAGAAGCCACGCTCCTGTTGTCAGAAGCTCCGCAAGCGGAAGGAAAAGCCACGGTATCATTCCCGCCGCCGTCAGCCCCCACAGGCTTATGACGGTGAATACGAATACCCTCATCAGTATTATCGCCGAGGAGAGCGCTGCTCTTCCGGAAACGCTGTAATATCCCGACAATATGCAGTTGAACAGGCTGGGTATCAGACTGAGCGCCAGACAAAACATCGGGATAAAAACCGGCAGATCTATGCCGTACAGCCTGCCGATAACTCCTGCTCCTGCGGTCATTGCGATCCCGAACACAGCGGAATATACCGCACCGTTCAAAAATTCAAATTTCAATAGGATCGCAGCGCTCTTGTTGTCGTGTTCGCCGTTATACACACCGAGCATAGCGGACGCAGCCTGCGGAACGCCGATAGTAACAGCCTCCGAGAATGCGGCAATGCCGTTCACGACCGTAAATACCGCTACCGCCTCCGTTCCGCCGTATGACATGAGGATATTATTGATGAAGAGCAGTCTGAATGTCTGCATGAGATTGTTGAGTGCTGCGGGAGTTCCTGCCTTAGCCATTTCTGCAAGGCTTTTCCTGTCCGGTACAGACGGTCTGAACACGAATGTCGCCTTTCCCGTGTGCTGGCACACAAAGCCTATGATACAAGCAACAGCCGTTGCGATAACACTCGCAAGAGCCGCACCAAACACGCCCATATCCAGTACAAACAGGAACAATATATCGAGAAGGATGTTGCCGATGCCCATTACCGCCATCATAACGGTCACGGTCTTGTTTTTGCCGTCAAGACGCAAGAACCAGAACGGCATATATATGAGTATCTTCGGAGCCGCTCCGATAAGCGTCACCTGTGTATAATCCCTCACCAGAGGGTAAACATCGGCATCCGAACACAGCCGCGCCGTTATGAAGTCCGACAGGAACACACCCACAGCCGCCGTTATCACGGAGAAGAGTATACACGCCGAAATAGCGGTTCCGTAATACTTCTGTGCGGAATCGTGATCGCCGCTGCCTATTTCGTTTGCCGCACGTATTGCCGCTCCGGAAACAAAGAAAGAACCTATAACGCAAAGCACGAGATATACCGGTACACAGAGATTTATTGCGGAAAGACCCGTAATGCCTATCCTTTGTCCGACAAGTATCCCGTCAGCGATAATGTTTGCACAGTTGCTCGCTATTGACAACATACACGGTATCAATGCCGCAATGTATGCTTTTTTAAGAAACGCTTCATTCTGCGAGAGTGTCTGTTTATTTTCCATATCTTTCACTGCTCCGGTCCAGACAGATCAACAGCTCCCATGATACTGTATATCTCCGGTCCTGAACTTTCTGTTACGATCACTTATGTTTTCATTTTCTTTGTCTATTGATACTTATATGCCTATTATACCATAAGGTGTGCAACAAGCTTTCAGCCGTTCAGAATAAAAAATTGACTGTATTGCACATATTTTCCCACATTTTCTATATATTTATTACAAATTTTGGCTTGTATCTCATCTTTACAGTGATTATTTTCCGGAAAATTTGTTGAAAATGTTTAGTTTTGCCGCCGAACTTTGTTAAATCTGCCTATTGGCAAAGTTATATTCAATGTGTTCTCTTATTCGGTTCTGCAAGCTCCGCTAAGTTAAAAGGCTATGTCTTCCGTAAATGTGCACCGGAAAGCATAGCCCTGTTCTATTATTCTCACGCCCTGAGTATCTTCTGTCCCTCCGGGCTTATTTCTCAGTTTCTTCTGTTTTTGCACCAGAAATGCCACTTGGGAGCGGGCGGCATAGGCTCGTGCTTCAGAAGCGCTTTTATCACACGGCGGTGGGTAAATCCGCAGCACAGAAGTAATACACATACTACCGAAACGATCATTATACCTTTTGTCATAATAATATCCTCCCTTAGTAATCACGCATTAATGAGCTGTTCTACAAGTTCACGCTTTTCGTAGAGTATGCAACCGCCGTCATGGTCTTCCAACAGATAGCCTTCCTCTCTGAGCTTTCTGAACAGCGGTGAATTCATCGCGTCTTTCAATGAACCGTTCCTTACATTCATATCCGAGTACGGCGAGAAAGGACAAGGCTCTGCACCGCCGTGGGAATTAATATGGAAAAACCCTCTGCCGGCTGCAACACAGCCGCCCGAGCTCTTTTCATCTCCGGGAAATGAGATATATACCATTTCGGAGTGTGTTTCCCTCAGACGTCTGATCCCGCTCTGTATGAATTCCCGTTCCTCATCGCCCGGAGCAAGCTCCCTGCTTTCTTCGGTCACGGGTACATATTCAACGAATATGACCGCCTTGCAGCCCCTTTCCGAAAGACTTCCGAGAAATTCCCGCGATGTGACTTCCTTATAATTCCTTGTAGTTACCGTCACGGATGCGCCGAATATCAGTCCCCGCTTTTTTATCTCGTCCATATTGGAGATCAGTCTGTCATATATTCCCTTTCCGCGTCTTTCATCGGTGCGCTCGCGGTCGCCCTCGATGCTCATGATCGGTATAAGGTTCCTGCATCTGTCAAACAGCTCCAGATATTTTTCATCGAGATATGTACCGTTGGTGAATATCGGGAAAAGGATATCCTGCCTTCTGCCCGCAGCCTCGATGACGCCGCGCCTGAGCATCGGTTCGCCGCCCGCAAGCAGTATAAAGCTGATTCCGAGCTGTCCGGCCTCGTCAAAAACAGCCTTCCATTCGTCATCGGTCATCTGCTTTACGGGTTCGGTATCGACAGTCGCATGATTGCATCTGGAATAGCAGCCCGCACAGTGCAGATTGCAGCTGCTCGTGATGCTCGCTATAAGGAACGGCGGGATATGCTCTCCGTTATCCTCGGCATTGCGCCGCTTCTTTGAAGCATTACGGCTCGCGGTGGCAAATCTCAGCATGAACGCACTTTCCTTCGGGTCTTTGAGAGTCGCTCTGACCGCATCGGAAACGATACGCTCCACGCCTGCGGTGAGATAGTTCTGTAAATCAAATTCTTCGTGCATGGTATCACCTCTGTATTGTCATACACTGTGCTGTTTTCTTTCAGTTAACGGTCCGGATATCGACCGGGAACATATATTTGCATTGTGTACAATTATATTGTATCAAATACAAGTTGGTTTGTCAAGAGGAAACTGAAAATTTCACCAAAAATACACGAATACTAATGTCTGCTCAATTTTTCCGGCATCGGATTTAACCGCAAAAACTCCGCACGGCTTTTAAGGCTGTGCGGAGTTTTCGTTTTCCGGTCATGTCCGGGAGACTATCCGTCTGTATTTTCTTCTATCGGCAGCATCCAGCTTATAAGCAGGACATTCTGCCCGAATGAATAGCGGTATTCCATCTTTTCACAGTAATGGAACACGATCTTCAATCCCGAATTTCTTTCCTCTTCCGGGAGATTGCGCGGGTCGAAGGGCTTTCCGTCACTTCTGAGCGATGCCGTGATCTTATCTTCAAGGAGATTTACCGTCAGATCCATGTAGGCACCATTGCTGCGCCCCGAAAAACTTACGATATTCATCATCAGTTCGTCAAGGCAATGGACGATGCCGTCCTTCTTATCGGACACGTTATTCTCGCGCAGGAATGCTATGAGCTTGTCGATGGCGGTACTCTTTTCTTCCATATTGCACCCGACCGAAATATCAAGCATTTCGCGCTTTTGCACCGTTTTCGGTATGAGCGATACCATCTGAAGCCTGCCTTGCGAACTCATCACGATGACCGATGTATCAATAAAGAACACGATCAGACTAAGTCCCGAAGCAAACGGGAACGCCAGCCAGATCTTTTCGGGCGGCAGCACGGTCTGCGTCACAAAGAACGCCACGAATATCGAACCGAGCAGCAGCAGCGTATTGACGGATGAGATGATCTGATGTCCGAGCACCGTATGAAGATATACCATTGAGGATACTATGCCGAGTGAAAACAGCATAGTACATACCAGCGGCAGCGACCGCTGCGCCAGTTCGATCTTCTCGGGAGAATCCGCTCCGAACATGAGAGCAAGATATTTTGCGAACAGTCCGCCGAGCGTGAAGCATATCGGAGAAACGATCGTTACGATGATACCCTTGCGGAACAGCATCCGCATCCCGTAATAATCCTCCTGCCCCAGCAGCATACCGCCTATCGCCGTATAGGATACACCCACTCCGTTGGAGATTATGCTTCCGATAGAAATGAGCGTATACCCTATCGACATTACGAACATTCCGTCACTGCCCTGATTTCTCATGACAAAATTATTGCATATGAACATGAGCGCCACGGATGTCAGTGTTCCTATGAAGCCCGGCAGTGCTTTAAGCAGCCCGCTCACAAGATCGGATACCCATTCACGGCAGAAGCTGAGCGACATACCGCTCTTTTTAAAGATGTACGTCAGGTATACTATATCAGCGGTGAGCGCTCCGATCAGTGTTGCAACAGCCGCACCGGCTATATCCATTCCCAGCACCTTTATGTTAATGACGTCAAAAAGGATATTCGCACCGGTCTTGGCGATCGTACCCACCGTCACTATCCGCGGATTGCCCATTACATCGACCAGCATTGACAGACCGTTGTCGAGGATCAGCAGAACAGCGCCCATAATAAGCACTGATATGTATTTTCCTGCGAGCCCCCGGAGGTTTTCGGCAGCACAGAAGATATTCACCACCGGTGCTGTCAGTCCTGCCAGCGTGATTATACAGCCGACTGTCAGCCCCACGATCAGCATGGAAAACAGGCTGACCGTGAAGAACTGATCCGCTCTCTTTTTTTCCATGGCTCCCAGGTGCTTTGCCATCTGCATGGCTGCACCCTGGGAAAGCAGTATACCAAGCGCACTTATGCAGTTCACGATCGGTATTACTACATTTATAGCCGAGAAAGCGTCTGAACTCAACATATTTCCCATAAGGATACCGTCTATTATGCTGTTGAGGTTCATTGCAGTCATAGTCATTATCGATGCGCCCATGTGAAACCGGAAACTTCTGTTTATCAGATATGGCTTGCGTTCCGTTTTCGTCATATGAGATTACCTCCGCTGACCTTCTTCCCCTATCAGCTTTTCCATAAGCTCACTATAGAACGGGTGCAGATCTTCATCGGAGAAGATCCCGCTGTGTGAGCGATCGGGGAAATCATGGATCTCCGCATTGGGTGCATAATAATGCAATGCATCCATCTTATTTTTCATGAGTGTTTCCGTGGAATTGCGGCAGGCATTCAAGAAGATCGCTCTTCCGTCATGCGGCGCAAGCGAGTTCTCGGAGCAGATCACATGGACCATATTCGTCAGTTCTGCAAGGGTTTCAAGCTCTTCTTCGGTGTATTCATGATCCTTATGCTCGAACTGATCGATAAGCTCCCTGAGTTTCCGGGCAGATGTCAGCTCCGGTCCGCCGGGTCTCTTTCCGGATTCGGGAAGAGTTGAGTCACCCATGATCGTGACAACATTCTTACCTGTGCTGTTCTTCCAGCTGCCAGCCATACCGAATGCGAGCTCACCGCCGAAGCTGAAGCCCATAAAGCCGAATATCGGCGCATTGTCGGGGATGAGAAGCTGTGCGGAAGCAAGGTAGAATTCCACTACTTCGTTGTAGTGTTCGCCCTGGAACAGAGTATTGTAATGGTTCTGTACAGGCTCGATGACGATCAGGTTGAAGTACTTGCTGAGCAGCTTGTGGAGATGCGCCGTATCGCTCAGCAGCACGATACCCTGTATGAATACGAGTGTCGGCTTATTGTAATCGTACTCCTCGTAGAGCCACGAGATCCTCCTCTTTCCGAGGATTATAGCTCTTATGGTCTTATAGCGCATGATATCTGATACACGCACCTTAAGACGAAGCTCATTCGTGATCCTGCTGGTAAACATCATAGTGCTGAGTGAATTCATACCAGCGGCGGTCAGATCGTCGGTAACGCCGAATTCAACGCCGGGAAGTATCTCCTTTGCGATCCTGAGGCAGTTTTCCTCAAGCCTGTTCTCAGGCGGAACGCACTTCATTCCCGTGGTGACCTCGGGATCGGGCAGCGCCTTCAGATTGATCTTTCCGTTCGGCGTCAGCGGCATGGTATCCATATGGATATATACCGTAGGCACCATATATTCGGTAAGTGTCTCGCCGAGGAATTTCCTGAGAGCGTCTGTGTCGATCTCACTGTCGGAAGAGTAGTAGAGAACAAGGCAGTCCTTCCTAACCTGAGCGCATACCATGTCGATACCGCTGTACTGTGCGGCGCGGCTCTCGATCTCACCCAGTTCGATACGGAATCCGTGCAGCTTGACCTGGAAGTCGATACGTCCGGCATAGACGATCTGTCCGTCCTTGTTGTAATAGCCAAGGTCGCCCGTGCGGTACATACGCACTCCCTCGATGAACGGGCAGTCCACGAATGCGGCTTCCGTCAGTTCGGGATGCTTCCAGTATCCGTATCCCACCTGTGCGCCTGCTATGCATATCTCTCCGCGGACTCCCTGCGGCAGCAGATTGCCGTGTTCGTCCACGATGAAGCACTGACAATTCGGTGTAGGTCTGCCTATCGGCACGGGATCGTATGTCATGCCTCTTTCAAGCCTGAAGATCGCGATATCGCAGGTACACTCCGTAGGTCCGTAGAGGTTGTATACGGTCACATCATCGCTGACAACACCGTTGAGCGCCTCTCCGCCGCAGGTAAGGAATCTCTGCGTGAGCGGATAACCGTTCTTCATTATCTTCGCGAGCGCTGTAGTATAGCCGCCGCCCGTGATCTTGTGCTGAACAAGGAAATCATAGATCCTGTTCGGATCCTTACGGATGCTTTCGGGCATGATGTGTACGGAGCTTCCCGAACACAGCGGTCCGTAGTAGTCAACTATGTGAGCATCGAACGAAAGCGATCTGTGGCAGCTTATGCGGTCCTCGGGAGTATAGTTGATCTGGTCCTTCATAGTATAGGTATGATTGAGCAGACCCTTATGATATACAACGGCTCCCTTTGGTACGCCGGTCGAACCCGAAGTATAGATCATGTATGCGAAATTATCGGGTGCACTGCGGTTGATATGCTCTGCCTTGTATGCAAGAAGCTCAGGCATCATATCGTCCGTCAGAACGACCTTTGCTTCCGCATCCTTCTCGATGTATTCGATACGCTCGGGAGGATAGGAGATATCTATCGGCACATACGCGGCTCCTGCTTTCTGGATACCGAATATGGCTGCGATGAATTCCTTGCTCCTGCTCATCTTGACAGCAACAAAGTCATTCACCTGCACGCCCTGCGAAATGAGCCATCCCGCAACGCTGTCGGACGCGGTATCAAGCTCTTTGTAGGTCATGCTGCTGTTTTCGTCGGATACTGCTTCCGCATCGGGTGCGCGTTTAACCTGCTCATCAAACAGATCGAGCCATGTCTTTGAAGTATCGTAAGCAAGCTCTTTTCCTGTCGAAAGCTCTATCGTGGAGCGGAACTGCTCTTCGCTGAGTCTCGGGAGATCAAATATTCGGCTGTCGGGTGACTTGACCATTTCCTCAACAAGGACTGCAAACAGTCTGCCGACCGCTTCTATCTCTTCCCTGCGGTAATGTCTGCGGTTGAAGGTAAGGTTCAGACAGAGCTGACCATCCTTGTCGATATACATCGCGGGAGTAACTTCATCGAAGTTCTCTTCCTTGATGATGACAAAGTCCACCGTAAAGGCGTACTCTGCTTCGCCCTCATCCTCTAATCCGCTGTCGTAGTTCTCAAATGCGATTATATTCTGGAACAGATCCGAACCGAGCTCGCTCTGCTGCTGTATCTCCGAAAGTGCGCAGAAGTCATACTTATTGCTGTTTGCCGCCTGCGACTGGAGTTCCTTCAGAAGCTGACGCACGGTCGTTTCCGCTCCGGTCTTTACACGGACGGGTACGGAGTTGATGAACAGTCCGACAAGATCGTTCACATCCGTTGCGGTGTTGTCTCTGCCGGATACTACCTTGGCAAAAACAGCATCGTCTGTTCTGCTGTAGGTCTGGAGAACAAGTCCCCATGCAAGCTCGATACCGTTGCTTATCGTCGCTCCCTCGCTGCTGCAGAGGGCGTTGAATCTGTCGGTGATCTCCTTATCTATCGTCGTGAGGACAGCATCATTCTTGCTCTGCTCATTCAGCGGCACTTCACCGAAGGACGGTATCTCCGCCTTGGTCTCGTATCCCGACAGGAGCTCTCTCCAGTAAGCAAGACCCTCCTTCTTATCCTTGCTGAGCAGTTCGCGGACAGCCTTTTCATACTTTCCGTTATCGGGAACACTGTCGGCAGTGCGGTTCCCTGTGATCTCCTCATTCAGGAACGAGAACAGGTCGCCGGTATAGAGTCCGATGCACCAGCCGTCAACGATGATATGATGTACTGCCACGATGATATAGCAGCTGTACTTGCTCTTCTTGGCGCATACTACCTGGAACAGCGGTTTTCTCTGCAGCTCGAATGCGTCGTTGAGCATCCGGGTGCGCAGATTCCTGACTGACTTTTCCTTGTTCTTAACGTGGCTCAGGTCGACCATCTCAGGACGTATGCTGCGCTCTACTATAGCCTGTCTCGGCTTCTTCACGCCGTCATAGATTATGGACGTGCGGAGCACCTCATGCTTTGCTGTAAGTCTTTCGAGTGCGGCTGTGAGCTGTTCTTCCGTCGGCATCACATTGAGTTCAAATACCGTTACGATCTTGTATGCCCATGCCTTGGGATCGGAGAGATACTTGAACAGCATTCCTTCCTGCATGGGAGTGAGCGGGTAGATCCTGCTCAGCTTTTCGTCCCTCATGGCGAAATCGTCAGCAACATTCGCGAATTCGCGGCTGCTCCACTCGTTCTCGCCGAGGTCGGTAGCTGTGATCTGCTTTTCGGTCAGACCCGAAAGATACTGAGCAACTGCGGTCATGTTCCCGAGGATATCCCCCGCGAATTTTTCCATCTGCTCCTTAGCAAAGAGAGCGGTGTTGTATGTCACATACAGACCGAACTTTCCGTTTTCAACTGCGGCATTTATCGACAGATCGCAGCCGAATACGTTCTTCGGGGATACAGCCGCTCCCGCGTCGATATCAGTCGTGATGAGGAAGCTGTCGCCGCCCTCCTGCTCGCTGTCCATCTCACCGAGATAGTTGAAGCTGATGCGGGCAACGCTGTCGCCGCAGTCGGTGAACGCGGTATTGCCGTTTATGAAGCGAAGTACATTATATCCCACGCCCTTGTTGGGGATCCTGTGCAGCGCTTCCTTGACCTCGACAAAGGTATTTCCGAGGTCGGTGCTGATATTCTTCAGTACTACCGGGAATATCGAAGTGAACCAGCCCACGGTCCTGTCTGTCACAAGAGTTTCACCGATATCTTCACGGCCGTGTCCCTCAAGCTGTACAGACACGCTCCTGTCGCCGGTCATTGCCGCGTAGCTCATGCCGACCGCCGTAAGCAGTGCGTCGTTGATCTCCGCGTTCATCATGCCGAAGTTCGCCTTGATGAACGACTGCGTTGCAGCTTCGTCCATAACTGCGGATATCGTGCACGACTCTCTGCTGTGATCCTTCTCGTGAGAGCATGGCAGGAGCATAAGCTCTTTCTGTACGTTCTCCCAGTAAGGCATTTCCTGTGCCAGACGGCTGCTGTCACGGTATTTTGCCAGTGCCTTGGAATAATCGTTGTAAGTATTTGTCTTCATCGGGAGAGATACCTTTTCTCCCTTTCTGAGCGATGCCACAGCTGTTTCGAGATCGGACGCTATGACACGCCAAGAAACGCCGTCGATCACCAGATGATGTACCGCCAGGAAGAGGTAATCATCTTCGCCCTGATGTATCAGCGCAGCCTTTACAAGCGATTCCTTCATATCTATCGACGCCTGTATCTCTCCGCACAGCTTCGTGATGTCCTCACGGGATGCCGCGTCATATTCCTGTACGGTTATCTGTGCGTCTGCGGGGCGTACGAACAGTCCTTCATCATTGTATACCGCCCTGAGCATATCATGCTGAGCGACAACTGCGTCTATCGCTTTCTGTATGATCTCCGTGCCGGGCTTATCGCGCAGCTGCCAGAGTGTGGACTGATTGAAGTGCTGAGGTTCGGGAAGATCGAGATATCTGAAGTAAGCGGTTATCGCGGAATCAGGAACTGCTCCCGTGAACGCCTGCTGCGAGATGGCGGCAGACGGTTCCTTTGCCTGGAGCACACCGGCAATGGCTCTTACCGTCTTGAGATTCATGATATCGGAAACTTTCAGTACATAGCCTGTCTGACGGATAAGGCTCACCATGCGGATAGCCTTGATCGAGTCTCCGCCTATCTCAAAGAAGTTATCCAGTGCGCCGACGGGATCGGACGAACCGAGTACCTTCTGCATACTCTCGGCGATGACTTTCTCCTCGGGTGTCGCGGGTTCGGTATATACTGCCGAACTTGTCTGCTGGAATTCGGGAAGAGCGCTTCTGTCGATCTTTCCGCCCGATTTCATCGGCATCTTGTCAAGCACACCTCTGAAGCCTCTCTGCTTTACACCCATCGAGATATCGCCTATCTTGCCTGCACGCGCCATGCTCGAAGCGGTCTTTGCAATGCAGGAGACAAGATGTTCCATATCTTCCTTGCAAAAACGTGTCCTGTCATATTCGAGCATCAGGACATAGCTGTCCTTTTCGGGATATGTCGTGATAAGTATCGGGAACTTTGCCGCATCAAGTGTCAGCGGCAGCTCCTTGGCGTCGTTTATCATTCTGTCATCGGCAACGCCGCCCTGCCATGCCACCATGACGTCGGCGTGCAGACGATGTCTTTCGACCAGCCTTGTGTAAGGATAGATCTCTCTCTCAAATGTCATCTGGAGCTGCTTCTGAACAGCCTGGACATATCCCGCAACGGATTCATCCGCATGATTCGGGGTGTTCCATGCATAGACAACAGGAAGCGTCCTTACATACATTCCGACGGTATTCTGGAGCGCACTGTCAGCCGAACGTCCGTTGCTGATGGTCAGATACATCGGCTTGTCTTCGTTCGTGATGTTATACAGCAGCTCAGCGACCGCAGCCTGGAGATAATTTCCGGCTGTTACCGCATAGCGCTTGCAGAACTCATCTATGGGAGCTGCGTCCACTCTCTCGAAAAGCGTTCCGATAGTCGGTTCGCTGCCGTCGGATGCTTCCGTAAGATCGGGCTTTTCGGATGAGGGATAGGATGCGCTCGTCACGCCGTCTACCAGATCGTCAAAATACTTTTCTGTGTCGGCAAAGGCTTCGCTCTTCATATAATCCTGCTCGTATACAGCGTAGTCATATGCTGTTACTGTCTCGGCAGGTCTGTCGCTGCCCTTGCAGATCGAATACAGGTCTTCAAGGAATACAGCGGTGGAAAGTCCGTCGTAGATGATATGATGGATATCACTGAACAGGAACACCTGCTGCTCAAATGTGAAGATGCGGAAGCGGTACAGCTTGTCGTTCATTATATCGAACGGAACGATAAGCTTCTGGAAGAACGCTGCATCCGGGCATTCTGTAAGCGCTGTAAGCGCAGTGATCTCTATATCCACGCTTTCATCAGCATGAGGCTGCTGCATGATATCCTCGTCAGTGTTCACCAGGCGTGTTTTCAGATACGGATGAAGTCCGACTGCTGTGCGGACGGCATCCGCAAGCTTTTCGGCTGTGATATCCGTGAATACATATACATTCGGGATATTGTACTGGGTGGTATCGTGGTTCATCTCCCAGTCAAGATAGATACCGCGCTGATTCTCCGTGATCGGA
>JAILFE010000384.1 GCA_024697725.1 Oscillospiraceae bacterium | reverse complement strand
CGACACCGGCACAGACCACCTGTCGTTATTTTCGGCGCGGATATCCCATATACGCGCATTTTCTTTTATGTGATCCATAGCATGATCCCCCGGATATACCCGATCTTCTTTGCAAAGCGCCGATCAGAGCGATGTGAAATTTTTAAGTATCGCAAGTCCGACATCCCCGCTTTTTTCGGGGTGGAACTGGCAGCCGTAGGCATATTTCCCGTCCCATACCGCCGCCGTCCTTTTTCCCGCATAATCGCAGTATGCGATAACATTTTCCGCATCGCATACGGCAGCGTAGGAATGTACGAAATATACATACGAGCCGTCGTCTATCCCGTCCATAAGCGGAGCCTTCACGTTGAATTCAAGACTGTTCCAGCCTATGTGCGGCAGTGAAAGCTCTCCTGTTTCCATAAGTTTCACGCTGCCCTTTATGAGCCCCAGTCCGTCACATTCCTCAAATTCATAGCTCTTTTCAAACATCATCTGCATACCTAAGCATATGCCGAGAAACGGCTTCTTTCCTGCCTCTGTCCTGACGATATCAGCAAGACCGCTGTCTTCAAGCATTTTCATTGCCTTCGGGAATGCCCCCACTCCCGGAAGTATGATGCGGTCGGCATTTTTCACCGTCTGAGGATCGCTCGTGAGCTCACACGGACAGCCAAGATATTCGAGCGCATTCTTCACGCTGAATATGTTCCCCGCGCCGTAATCTATCAGAGCAGTCATTATAGTACTCCCTTCGTCGAAAGCGCTGCACCGTCGCTGTTCCGTGAAACGGCTGCTTTGAGCGCGTGTGCGGCGGATTTGTATATCGCCTCGCATTTGTGATGATCGTTGCTGCCGTATTTAAGGTCTATATGCATGGTGATCCCCGCATTGAACGCGAATGCGCGGAAGAATTCCTCCGTCATGCAAAGATCGTAGCCGCCGCAGCTCTGATTTGTAAACTGCGCATTGAACACGAGGAACGGACGGTTGCTTATATCAAGGCTCGTCATTGCCAGGGCTTCATCCATAGGGATGAAGGCTGTGCCGTAGCGGGCAATACCCGCTCTGTCGCCGAGCGCCTGTGCGAACGCCTGTCCGAGCGCTATCCCCGTATCCTCTACCGAATGATGACAATCCACTTCAAGATCGCCCTTCACGCTGATATCGAAGTCAAATCCCCCGTGAACGCACAGCGCCGTCAGCATATGGTCAAAAAAGCCTATGCCTGTCGATATGCTGTTCTTTCCGCTTCCGTCAAGATCAATGCGTATGCTGATATCTGTCTCTTTCGTCCTGCGTTTTATTTCCGCCGTTCTCATACTGCACCTCGGTAAGTATCATTATTTCTTTGGTATAAATTCCGGCTCGATAAAGGCAACGCCCTTTTCAAGCAGATAGTCTATGAACTGCCTGTAATATCCCGGAACGAGCTCTTCGGTCTCATCATGCGCATGGAGCAGGATGATATGCTCCCCGCCGTCTGCGAGCATCGGCGCTCCGTTTGCGGGAGAAGGGTCGTCTATACGCTTCATCACGTCATCCGCTGTAAAGCCGCTGCCCGGACGGATATTGTATTCGGCAAGGTCGAACGTCCAGAGAGTGTCGATATCCCTGTCGAGACCCTGCTCCTTCCACCAAGGGTATGCTATGCGGCGGTCGTCGAGCTTGTCAAAACCCTTTTCCGCAAGATATTTTTGAAGCTTTTCCCTGCACGCGCCGCCCTTGTCGCCGTAGGGAAAACGGAAAGGTCTGTATCTTCTTTCGGCGCCTGCCGCGCTGTAGAGCCTGTCGAGCACCTCTTCGCACTTTTCTATCTCTTCAATGCCCTCTTCGATCGTGAGCTTTGAAAAATTCGGGTGCGAATAGCTGTGATTGCCGACTGTTATGCCTTTCTTCAGCACATACACCGCATTGTCGAAATATTCTTCAACTTTTGCTCCCCATGCGAACATCAGCGGCTTTATCCCCTTTTCACAGAGATAATCAACTATCGCAGGCGTGTTCTTTGAAGCAATATCATCTATCGTAAGTACCGCTCTTATCATAAGCTTCAATCCTTTCAGAAACGGACCTTTATCGCATTTGCGTGAGCGGTGAGCCCTTCCCTGTCTGCGATGCGCACGATATCATCCTTTGCTTTCCTGAGCGCATCCTCGGTATAGTATATGAACGATGAGCGCTTAGTAAAGCTGCTGACCGAGAGCGGCGAGAAGAAACGCGCCGTCCCGCTCGTGGGAAGAACGTGATTGGGACCTGCGAAATAATCCCCCAGAGGCTCGGGAGAATAGTTCCCCATGAATATCGAGCCTGCATTGTCGAGCCTGCCGAGATATCTCATCGGATCGCTGACCTGTATCTCCAGGTGCTCGGGAGCGAGCCCGTTTGCGAGCTCAACGGCATAGTCCACATTGTCGGTCACGATAACAGCGCCGTAATTGTCGAGAGAATACTCTATGATATCCTTTCTTTCGAGCGTCTGCATCTGGCGGTCAAGCTCGGCTATCGTCCTGTCGGCGATATCATTGTCTGTCGTTATAAGTATCGCGGACGCCATTCTGTCGTGCTCCGCCTGGGACATGAGGTCTGCGGCAAGATATTTCGGGTCGGCGGTGCTGTCGGCAACTATAAGTATCTCGCTCGGACCCGCTATCATATCTATATCCACCCTGCCGTAAAGCAGCTTCTTCGCGGTAGCGACATATATATTTCCGGGACCCACGATCTTGTCAACTCTCGGTATCTGCTCCGTGCCGTATGCAAGAGCAGCGACAGCCTGTGCGCCGCCCGCAAGGAAGACGCGGTCAACTCCGCATATAGCAGCGGCTGTAAGTATATCCGTGTTGGGACTGCCGTCCTTCAGAGGAGGCGTCACCATGATTATCTCACCTACGCCCGCTATCTTCGCGGGTATCGCGTTCATCAGCACGGAAGAGGGATATGCCGCCGTACCGCCGGGGACGTAAAGTCCGACTCTTGCAAGTCCTCTCACCCTCTGCCCGAGGATAACACCGTCGCTGTGAGGATCAATGAAGCCCTGTTCCTTCTGGCGGATGTGGAACTCCCTTATGTTCTCTGCTGCCCTTTCGAGCGATGCCTTGAATTCGGGATCGGTGTTCTTCACAGCGTCCTCGATGACGCTTTTCGGCACTTCATAGTATTCGGGGAGCTTGCCGTCGAATTTAAGGGTATAATCCTGTACCGCCTTATCTCCGCCG
>JAILFE010000158.1 GCA_024697725.1 Oscillospiraceae bacterium | reverse complement strand
GGTGACGGTTTTCTTCTTCATTAATAAAAACACCTCACATTATATGAATAGCAGAGTGTGTTCACATAAAGCCGGGATCACATCTTTTCGGCAGTCTTCTGCGTTGAAAATCATTGCCGGGCGTTGAACCCCGTGTTCTGTACGATCAGAGCGAGCCCGATGAACAGGATCGCGGTCTTTTCAAGGATTATACCGGGGATATAACAGTTTTTGCTCAAGCCTTTTACAGACAGGATCAGAGTTCCCAATGCAATGCCTGCGATCACTATCGATGCACAGGCACCTGTCATATCAGATGCCCCATGCCTTGAAGCTGTTGCTGATATCCCGACTATAACGAATAACACCATTATGAGAACAGAAAGTATTATCGTTATGATATAATAAACTTTCTTCCGTACATTTTTTTGTTTATCGGTGCCTTGTTCTTTTTACCCTGCTCCGTATCTTCCGGCTTCTCAGCGTTCTGATCTATGCTGCCATATTCATTATCCATATATACAGCCGGGTAATAGACTCTCATCAGGTCATCCCACTGCTTCGACATTCTTCCTATTGCAGCATACCAGCTTACCGCCGCCACTATCGCAGCAGCGAGCATATTGAGCAGGAGCAGAGGCAATGCATCGGGAAAGCCTATTTCAGACCCGTATATAATGATACCGCCGACTAACAGCAGTAAAGTTACAATGATCATCGTAACGATATACGCTTTTTTCTTTGTCCGTTCGTCTGCTTTGATCTTTTTATTCAGCTGAATGATCTCTTCTTCGTTGTACTGTCTGTTTTGGACTGCCATTGTTATTGTCGGATCCAGATTGAGAAAGTGTATCTTTGCCATTTTTATTTATTCCACCTTGTATTTAAATGATGATATGACATTATTATACTGTTTTTTTGGAAGTATGTCAAGTTTTTTTGCGGCATGGCAAAGTTACATCGTATTTGTTTGCTGTCGTTACACTTTATTTATCAAGCCCTGCGATGAATTCTTTCATCCTTTCGTTTATCTCATCGGGCTTGATGTTCTGCATATTGTGCTTGCAGTTCAGTTCAGCGGTCTCGATATTGTCACAGCCCTCGGCGTAGCTGTATTTGGACTCTATCCAGCTCGGACCCGTTGTGGCTGTTCCGGCGCCTATGAGGATAAGCATGGGCATTGCGGGCTTGGGATTGCTGTTTATCTCCGCACAGGCATCAGGCACACCGAGCACTTCGTTTACATAACTCTTGTTTGCCATATTTTTGTATATAAGTGCTTTGTACATTGCCATATCCTCATCGGAAAGGATATCCCCGTGATCGCTGATAGCTGTATTTATCAGTCTGCCGACGCCGAGCTTTATCAGATGATTGAGCAGATCCATCGACTTGTAAGTGCCTTCTGCATCGAAATCATTATAATCATCAGGAAATGCGGGGTCGATACCTATTATCGCTTCCAACTCGTCGGGATATTTCTGCGCCCACAGCAGTGCTTCAAGTCCGCCCATAGAATGAGGGCAAAGTATATACGGGGCTTCAACGCCTGCTTTTTCAAGGGCTTCTCTGTCCTGGCGGATCATCGTGTCAACCGACCTGTCGGTGTCAACGATATCGCTGCTGCCATATCCGAATTTCTCTATTACGGCTATCTTATTATCCCTGCTCTGCACATCGGTCAGCCTTTTGAGATCATATACCGGTGATGAAGTCCCGAAGCCTGCAATGAAAACAAGAGTATGTTCACCTTCGCCTTCGGTATAGATATTCATGATATGACCGTCTATCTCGACCCTTTCGCCGGGGTAGCTTTTGAGGAGCTCGTTTTCCTTATTAAGCATCACCTGATTTATAACGGTCATGACGATAAGGAATACCACTAAGAGTATCAGCAGACCGAGCAGTATTTTTCCGATTATTTTAAGCGCTTTTTTCATGATAAGTCCCTCCGTTTTTTTGGTTCTTATCCATTATAGCACAGAAATTCTTAAAAACTTCTTAAATAGAGAAAAATCTAATCAATTTCTAATTTGCGTTACAATTTGATAAATGTCTGCCTGCTGCTGACAGAAGGTCAGCAGCAGGCAGACATTAACTAATCTTCCTCGAACGGATCTATCTTGAATATGATGCAGAGTATCAACAGCGCCAGAAATATCAGAAATTCTGCGAAAGTGTACTTTATACCTCTCGCCCTGCCTTTTTCTGCTATGTTCTTTCTGAATACACCGTAGATGACGAACATCAGAAATACCGAGCCTACTGCCGCAAACATGGACGCCATTGGGAAGAATGTATTAAAACCTGGCACATTGCACAGCACTACCGCCAGTATTATGCCGCATATTACCGAAAGTACTATTGCCAGTGGATCGTGATCTTTCATATATTTGACCTCATTGTTTTTTGGCTGTCAGTTTATCTGTATATACTCCTTGGCTGCCACAGTCCCGAAATCACAAAGTGCGAGTACAGGGATGTCAGAACGAGAGGGGGAGTACAGCGATATCATTGATCGTTCTCCAGATAATTCACAGCCCATTCAAGCTCATAGTCTTCGCCGTCACGGAATATCTTCATCGCCGCATCGAAGTCAAGAGGTATGCGCTCCTCGACGGGATTGCGGCTTATTCGGTCTGCACGGGTGTCAATGTTTGGATCGCCGTTCCCGTCCATGACAAGACCGGCAGGATAACCAACATAGATAATTCCGCCGGAAAGAACGCTGATACCGCCTGTTTCCTGATTGCAGCCGTAGGGGTCTGTGATACCCGCAAGCGTAACATTCGGAAGCTCTGAAAGATACAGCGAAGCGCCGTCGCCTGCACTGAGGCAGCCGAAATTCGTCAGAGCCACTGCTTTAAGATCGGCAAATTCGCCGTCACCGTGTATGCCGTGTACCGCTGTGAGCTTGTAGCTCCCGTTCTTTCGTATCCCGACACCGTAATGATCCTTATCCTCTGCTGTGAACAGGTCGCAGAGGGCGTTGGCGATCTCGTCATAGCCGCCTTCATTGTTCCGCAGGTCTATGACAAGATATTCCATTCCCTGCGCTTTGAGGTTACGGAGCTTCTCACGGAACATTTCCCTTGCCTGTGCGTGATCGCCCGTCGCATAGCCGACAAAGATATCATACAGGCTGTTGTCTGTCGCCTCGACTGTTACCCTGAGATAACCGCATTTATCGTCAAGCATTTTTGTTGTGAGATTCTCGTCCATCAGGGACCGGAATTCTTCATCGGTGCCGAGCGTATCAAAATGCCTGTAAGCCCTGAACGCTTCAAGCTGAGTATGCGGCTCGCCGAGATCGCTGAGGGTAACGGTCTGCTCTGTACCGTTCTTGTCTATATACGACACATCAACGGTATCTCCGCCGATCCCCGAAAGTACCATAGCCGCAACACGGTCGGCGTTTTCCTTGACTGACATACCGAGATCGGGAACATCCTCCTCACACGCTGTCAAAATATTCTTGCCGTTCCATTTTGTGATGACAGTGCCGTCTTCGATGCCGAGCTTATGTATATCTTCGGTCGTGCATACCGCGATAACATCATCATTATCGAGCTGAACCATTGCAAGACCGTACTCACGGGGCTTATATGACATAGTATAGGATGCGCATTCTATCCTGCCGTCATCTGCTGTCACTTCGACGGCAACATGACCGTCGTGCAGCTCGCAGCAGAACATCATTACAGCATCTGCGAATTTTACCTTATCCTGAGCCTGCTCCGCCTCCTGCACCATAGGCATATATTTTTCTTCAAGGGCTGCAAAGTCAACGTTCTTCCATTCTTTCAGGACATAGTGCCTGTCCATATCCCTCACCAGCGAATGGAACGATCTTGTATAGCTTTCGGTCGAATGATTGAAATACAGCGGAGTCATAATGAAATAGTAAAGACCAGAAACACCGGTCAGAAGTCCTGTGATCGCCGCAGTGATCTTATACCCGATCTTACGCTTTGCGAAGAGTATCGGGAGCATTGCGAATAGTCCGATCGCATACAGCGGGAGATGAGCACTGAAGAACCACCGGAAACCTCTCAGATAGATAAACGCATGGACAGAAACTGTAATGATCGGCAGAAGGCAGAGCCAGCGCCACAGGCGTATCTTATTATCGTCACCCTTCCATTTGTGGTGGAGTATCGCGAGCGTTATCATTATCGCGATAACGGCACAGAGCCATATAAAATGTTCGATATTCAGCACAGAGAGCCGGTGCTGGAATGAGCCGAAAAAAGTTCCCATATTGTGTTCCTCCTGTTTTAGCTTTATGCCGCTGTGTGCAAAGCTTTCGGTTATTTCTGTTATTCATACTCCTCAAGAGATAGTCCGCTTTATACCTTTTTGCAAATCTTTCATCGAAATACTGCCGGCAGGAATGATCGTATTCTGACCGATCTTATTATATCAGGGTATGTATTTTTTGTCAAGGCGTTTACAGTATCGGTAAAAACGCCCTTCTCCGCCTGCATCGCCTTGCTGCTCTGTGACCTGTCGAATCCGCAGACCTGAGTGCGTTCGGGATGCTTGTGAAGCAATGCGTAACATATCAGATACTTCCGCACAGCGTTTATTGACATCCGCCGTATGATATAGTATAATCTATGTATCAAGGGCGGCTGATCTCAGCCGATATAAGGAGGTATTTTCTATGGGAGCTGATATACAGTATCTGCTGTTCCTGCAGGGCATAAGAGAAGCAACAGGCGGTATATTCGATGAATTCTTCAATGCCATATCAAAATTCGCGGTCGATATCATGCCGTATCTGCCGTTCATCATCTTCTGGTGCGTGAACAAAAAATGGGGATACCGATATCTTTTTACACTTGGCATAGGGGAATTGGTCAACGGTATCATCAAGCTGACTGTTTGCGCCTATCGTCCGTGGATACGCTCGGAGCTCATCGAGCCTGCAGGCGATTCCAAGAAAGCCGCGACAGGTTATTCATTCCCGAGCGGACACACTATGAGCGGAACATCCACTTTCGGAACGACATTCGCATGGCAAAGAAAGGAACGGAAGTGGCTCGCTGTGGTATGCGGGGTAATGATCGCGCTGACAGGCTTTTCAAGGAACTTCCTCGGGGTGCATACTCCGCAGGACGTTATCGTTGGATTTTCCGAGGCAGTCATCATAATCATCGTTGTCGGCATCTGCCAGAACAAGATAGGCGGAGACGACAAAAAACTTGATATCCTGTCACTGGTCGGCGCGGCAGCGGTGATATGCACGCTGATATATATCAAGACCAAGTCGTATCCGATGGATTATGTGGATGATGTGCTCCTCGTTGATCCCCAAAAGATGATGAACGATTGCTTCAAGGCGTGCGGTGCATTTCTCGGTCTGCTGGCAGGCAGCTATATCGAGCGGAATTATATACGCTATGAGATACCGGAGGGCTCAAAGAGCCTGCCGATACTTGGCTTTGCAGGGTTCATGATCGCATTCGGATGGAAGGAATACTTCGCGCCTGCGACTGTCGTTGCTGCTCTGGGCGGTCACTGGGGCAATCTGGTATCACGGTGTATACTCTGGTTCTTCGTTGTGGCTGTATGGCCGCTGATGATACGGAAATTGACAGCTCCGCAGACAGACAATGCGTGAAAACACAGCTGCTGTCTTCCATTCAATTGAAAGAACTGACAAAAGCCTCCGGACGGAAGTGCAGAGCATTTCTGTCCGGAGGCTTTTATATCGTGCAGGATAGGCTTTTGCCGCAGTTGGCATAGATATTGCTGACACAAGATTACTCTGCAATAGTTTATAAATCTGATCTGTTCCGCCATATGCGATCAAAGAGTGACACCGGTTTTTAATATCGCTATATCACGGGACTCAAACCGCTCGTTTGCAGTCTGCTTTCCGTTTGCAACATCGACAACGAGCTCCATAAGCCGGGCTAACATATGGTCTATGCTTTCTCCTTCTGCTATTCCTCCCGCATTGAAATCGACCCAATCCGGCTTTTTTGAAGCAAGCTCGGAATTACTTGATATTTTTATCGTTGGGACAAATCCTCCGAACGGTGTTCCACGGCCGGTCGTGAAAAGCACAAGATGACATCCGGCACAGGCGAGATTTGTGACCGCCGCCATATCATTTCCAGGACCGTTCAAAAGGTTCAGTCCTTGCCGTGAGAGAGTGTCGCCGTCAAAAAGCACATCACATATCTCGGAAGTTCCTGATTTCTGTACACATCCAAGGGATTTATCCTCAAGAGTCGTTATACCGCCTGTCTTATTCCCCGGCGAAGGATTTTCATATACCGGCTGCCCGCTGTTTTGATAATATTCCTTGAATTCGTTTATCAGTCTGACTATTTTACCGAAAGTCTGTTCGTCCTTTGCCCTGTTCATAAGAAGCTGCTCTGCACCAAACATTTCCGGCACTTCGGTTAGAACGGCCGTTCCGCCTGCCGAGATCAGCTGATCCGAAAAACGTCCGACCAGCGGATTTGCTGTTATACCCGAAAGACCATCCGATTCTCCGCATTTCAAACCCACTTTCAAACAGGAAATATCACGCGGGACACGCCGGTCTTTCTTTGCATTTTTGTAAAGTTCATAAAGCAGCTCAATGCCTTCCGCTATTTCATCTCGAACATCCTGTGCAATAAGAAATCTTGCGCGGCTCTCATCATATTCTCCGAGTGTCTCTCGGAATACATCCATGCGGTTATTTTCGCACCCAAGCCCCAGAACGAGTACACCGCCGCAGTTAGGATGCTTTACCATTCTTTGCAGGAGCATCCTTGTACGCTCATGATCTTCGCCGATCTGAGAACAGCCATAAGGATGCGTGAAAGCATAACAGCCGTCAATGCCGTCAAGCACATCATATTTTTTTAGGAACAGTTCAACAATGCGCCTTGCCTGTGAATTTACACAGCCGACCGTCGGTATCACCCACAGCTCATTGCGTATGCCGATCTCACCGTTTCTGCGTTCATAGACATTTATCGTCCGCGGTTTCTGAACAGGCAGAACAGCCGGCACCTTTTTAATAAATGAATATTCAAACGTCCCGTCAAGGCAGATATGCATATTGTGAGTATGGACATGGCAGCCCGCAGCGATATTCTCAGATGCTTTTCCTATGATCTCGCCATATTTAATTACAGGCTCTCCTGCCGTTATCGGTCTTAGCGAGAATTTATGTCCTTTTCCGATATCTTCTGAAAGAACCGTACCCTCCGCTGTCTCCCCTGCTTTCAGCGGAACAAGTGCCACGCCGACAGAATCTCCCGGTGAGATTATAATTGTTTTCCTCATTCTATTTCACCCATAAAATCTCTCAGTGCAGATCTCATTCCTTTTTCTGAAATGTTCTTAATATATCTTCCGACGATCTCGGCATTATCATCTTCATTCAGCGACTGATGCCATATATCTTCCGCAGAAAGTGCTTTTTCAGCAATATCGTCAGGGTCGGAGAGATTCCAGAGATCATTCCAGAAATCAAGATATTTCTTTTCATCATTGAGAGCTATTGCTTCATCACCGCGTTTTCCGCGGTAAAAAACTGTCATCGCCGCAAATGCAAATAAAATATGTTCAGGGCTCCGTCCGGAGATCTTGCGGTAATCATTGTAAACAGGCAGCAGCCGCGTGACGAATTTTGAGGTGGAATTGAGAGCTATTGACATAAGCTCGTGACGAATGAACGGATTGAGGAAACGATAAAATACCCCCGAAGCAAATTCGTATGTTTCATCGGTCTGAAGACCTATCGTCGGAATGATCTCATCATACACAAGCCTGCGTATGAATCTTCCGATATCCTCATCCTCCACAGCGCCGCGCACAGTATCTATACCGCAGAGGTAGGCTGCGGGTACCATTGCAGTATGCGAACCGTTCAGTATCCTGACCTTTCGCTGCTTGTAAGGGTCGATATCGTCAGCGAAGATGATGTTCAGACCTGCTTCGTCCGCCGGAAATATCTTCTGAACGAAAGGATCTTTTTGCAGCACCCAGAGGTGGTACACTTCACCCTTGACGATATTGATATCATTGAAGCCTGTCTTGTCACATACTGCGGCGGCTTCATCATGCGGATATCCGGGAACTATCCTGTCAACGAGAGTATTTGTGAAATGGTTCGCGCAGGTCATCCATTCTTTAAATTCCGCATCCATGCCGTTCATATGTGCAAGCTCAACAAGTATCCTTTTCAGCTCATCACCGTTATGATCGATAAGCTCGCATGGTATGACCGCAAGCCCTTTGCTCATATCCCCGCCGAAATGATCGTATCTTGCTTTAAGAAATGCAAGCAGCTTCCCAGGAAAACTCTTGGGACACACCGAAAGATCAGTGTCCGAGGGATCGAGCACTATCCCCGCTTCTGTCGTATTTGAGATCACGATCTCAAGCTCTGCGTTCGCTGCCTCAGAAAGAAACTTATCATACTGCTTATACGGATCTATAAAATCGCTGAGAACATCAATTATCTTGCGGCGCTGCACTTTTTCACCGTTTTCAAATCCCTCAAGACATAATGTATATAATCCGTCCTGTGCGGCAAGTTTATCGACCCTGCCGTTCGGAGTCGGCTGTACGACTGTTACTCCGTGATCGGTCAGACCCTTGTCGTTCATTTCCTGCAATATCCAATCAGCAAAACCTCTTAAAAAATTTCCGCCGCCAAACTGCAATACCCTGACCGGCCTTTTTTTTTACGGGATAATTGACCCTGTTAAGCTCTTTCATAATGACAGGCTCCTTGCATCAGTATTTATTTCAATGCGCCTGTGACCTCAGGCAGCCACATACTTATTGCGGGGATAAATGATATCAGCAGGAGCGCGGCTATCATGCAGACATAAAACGGCAGTGCAGCTTTTACGACCTTTTCCATGGGGCGCTTTGCGATAGCAGAGCCTATAAACAGCACCGAGCCTACAGGCGGTGTAAGAAGACCGATACCGCAGTTGAGTATCATCATTATGCCGAACTGTACGGTATGAAGTCCCGCGCTCTGTGCTATCGGAAGAAGTATGGGCGTTGCGATGAGGATTATCGGAGCCATGTCCATTATCATACCGAGAAACAGGAGTATCAGGTTCAGAAGCAGTATCGTCACAACCGGATTCGCAGATATACCTGTTATCAGCGCGGCTGTCTTTGCGGGGATATGGAGCAGGGTGAGGCAGATACCGAACGCAGCGCTTGCAGCAATAAGTATCAGTACGATCCCGAGAGTTTCTATACAGCTGTCGAGCATCTTCCAAACTTCCTTTAATGTGATACCCTTATATACAAATACCGAAACTATCAGGGAATATATCACTGCTATTGCCGCAGACTCCGTAGCCGTGAAGATACCGCCGACTACTCCCGCAACAACGATGATTATGGCAAGAAGCGCCCATACGGACGATGCAAGCTGTTTAAGGAATCTTTTTACCGAGAATTTCTCTCCCTTGGGATAATTGTGTTTTACAGAAAGGATATATGTTCCTATCATCAGCGAAACAGCAAGCAGCCCGCCCGGTATATATCCCGCCATGAACAGTGCTCCCACGGATACTCCGCCCGACATCATAGCATATATCACCATATTATGGCTCGGAGGGACAAGCAATCCTTCACAGGAAGAAGTAATTGTAACAGCAGTGGAAAAATCACTGTCATAGCCCTCCTTTTCCATCATAGGTATCATTATAGTTCCGAGCGACGCAGTATCGGCAGCCGCAGAACCTGAGATACCTCCGAAGAAAAACGAAGCAACTATATTTACCATTGCAAGTCCGCCGCGCATCCAGCCGACCAGCGATTCCGCAAGTGCTATCAGTTTTTTTGATATTCCGCCCGTTCCCATAAGTACACCCATAGTAATGAAAAACGGTATCGCCATAAGAGAAAATGACCATGTGCCCCTGACCATCTGCTGCGGCAGGGATACGAGGTTCTGCCCCATTGAGATCAGGCACAGCACAGATGAGATACCTACGGCATATACTATCGGTACACGGATAAGTATCAGAAGAAACAGACTTGCAAGCAGTATTATTGTAGATAATGTCTCGGGATCCATTGCTTATGCCTCCTTTTCATTTTCTTCTTCAACGGAAAGAAGCTTTTCCAGATGTTTGAAAAGCTGTTCAAGTTCAAATATCACCATTGATGCTCCCGCAGCCGCTATCGGAAGATACTGCCAGAATTTGCTCAGACCGGGGAGCGAAGCATACGTTCCGAGCCTGCACAGCGGTGAATCAAGAAGCTGTATCCCCGCCGTGAGCATTACAATGCCAAGCGCCATTACAAGTATATCCGAAATAATATCGGTAATTATCAGTGCTTTCGTACCGAGCCCCCTGTCAAACGCAGTCATGCGTATATGCGCTCCTTTACGTATTGCAAGAGCAGCAGAAAACACCGCAATATAGACCATCAGCGTAAGTATTATCTCCTCGCTCCAGCTCGGCGCACCGATAAACGGGATATATCTGCCCGCAACTGCCCACAGTGTAATGAATATGTCACCGATAAGCATAAGCTTGCACAGATTCAGCAGAATATTGTAGGTCAGATCGTAAACAGGTTCAAGTACCTTTATCTTTTTGAAAAAATCATTCATGATATTCACCTCTGTATCTACTGCATATCGGTTATCTCTGCGTAAAGATCTGACAATTCGCTTGAATACTTGTCTGTGATCGGTTTACATGCAGAGATCCACGGTTCTTTATCATCGACCTCTATGATAGTTACGCCTTTTTCACGTAGTATCCCGAAATTCTGTTCTTCGATCTCCGCAACCTTTTCCCTGCATACGAGCGAGGCATACTGCGACGCTTCCATTATCCAGCCATGCTGTTCTTCATTAAGCCTGTCCCAACTGTAATCTGCCATAACTATCTGCATTACACCGAGAGTATGTCCGTCAAGGACAAGATACGGCGCTACCTCATCAAACGCATTAGACCGGTAATTTGCCACCGGCTGTTCGGCACCGTCCACCACACCTGTACTGAGTGCGCTGTAAAGCTCTGTAAATGAGACAGATGCTGCGGAGCCTCCGAGATTATCGACCATGCCCGTCATGATCGGATCAGATGAAACTCGGATCTTCTTATTTTTGAGATCGCTTATATCCTTAACTATGTCTGTGAAGAAAAAATGTCTGAATCCTTCCTCACCATAGCAAAGCCCTCTCAGCGGCAGACCGATATTATGCGGTTCCATGAGAAATTCCTGTGCAAGATCACTTTGTGCAAAATTCCAGAAATGTTCCTCGTCCACAAAAGTATAGGGAATACCGAGAAGACTTGCATCCTTACAGCCGTACTGCGTCAGGGCAAATGCCGAGATGCGGCTTATATCAGCGACATTTCCGCCTCCGAGAAGATTGTCAAGTATCTGATCTTCACTGCCGAGAACGCCGCCCGCCTGAATATCTATGCGGATCGTTCCGTCTGAAAGTTCTTCCGTCTTTTCCTTGAAAGCCTTTGCCATTTCACCTGCAATAGTTCCGTCAATAGGATTTACCTCTGCATAAGTAAGAATGATCTCCTCGTCTTTTTTTGAACCTGCGGCGATCATACTTACAGCGACCGTTCCAGCAAGTATGATCGCTGATAAAGAAAATGCCAGTAATGTTTTATTTTTCATGATAGTCCTTTCCGGGACACATCTGCGTTTATGCCCATCAATGTAAGAATGGTATTTATAGATATATTATACTATAGCAGTTCTTATGTGTCAATAGTGAACGTCAAAATATAATTAAAAGCCATCTGCACATACGTTCGGTTCAGATGGCTTTATGTGTATTCAATTTGCTTTATAGAGCAGTTTTTATCAATTATGCGCCTCCAATCCTTAACCTTTCTTTGACATCATTGAAATAATTAGCAAGTGATAATCTATATCCGTAGACTAATTATTCATCAAGAAGCAAATCACAGTATAGATAAGCTTAAGCTATAATACTGCAAGGTGAATGTGTGAGAAACTGTATGATGGTTCTTGCAGCATTCAATTCTCGGACAAGGAAACAGAATACACCATGTCGCTTGGAGATATAAAGGAGCTGTCGCTCATAATTGACACAGACGATCAGCGCTTTGGCGGTCAGGGCGTTCCCGATAAGGCGGTTACAGTGAAGAACGGAAAAGCAGTCGTTCTGCTGCCGCCGTTTTCGGGGAGGTTGTATGCCCTTGAATATGGCAAGGAAGTTTATTGGGAAGCGGAATCTAAAGTTGGGTAGATTAACGAGAGCTGCTGTGAGCTTGCTGAATAATATGACATCGTCATAGCTTCAGACCGTGTTCGCAAGCCGCAGAATTAATTCATTATTGAGCAATCCTTTTTTGGGAATGGTTGACTATCTGTGCAAATTGTGGTATAATGCATATTAACATATACTTCTAAGCAAGTAAATGAGGTATTTTGCCGTAGCTGACAAAATACTACTAATATACAGATATATCTTGTCAATCATCGGTCATAGCACCACCGAACGGCTCAAAATTAACGAACCACGCCTTGAACAGAGCCTGCGCCTGCTGTTCTGAATTTTCATTTATAAGAGAAAGATTGTAATATGGAGAAGATTATAGTCCATGAGACTGATATCAGTATAGCCCATATTCATGATGAAGACTATATCTGTCTTACTGATATGCTGAAAGCAAAAGACGGAGATTTCTTTAGTAACGATTGGCAGCGCAACAGAAATACGCTTGAAAACATAGGTATCTGGGAGAAGGTCTACAATCCCGATTTTAATTATGGCGAATTCGCCATAATTAAAAGTCAGTCCGGATTAAACAGCTTTAAGATCAGTGTTAAGGAATTTGTAGCAAAGACAAATGCAATAAGTATTCAAGCCCAAAGCCAGCAGATGTGGCGGAACATATGTACATAAGGACATTGCGTTTGAATTTTGCTATGTGGATAAGTCCCGAATTCAAAATCTACATTGTCAAAGAATTCCAGAGACTGAAAGCCGAGGAACAGCGGCAATTAGGCTGGAACGCCAAAAGAGAACTGGCAAAGATCAATTACCGCATACACACTGATGCTATAAAAAATAATCTGATTCCGCCGGGGCTTACTGCGGAACAGAAGTCATTTATATATGCTGATGAAGCCGATGTTCTTAACGTTGCATTATTTGGTATGTAATTTTTCACAGAAATGGTTGATGAATACAAAATCATTTTTCTGAAAGTATTCGAATAGTAAGAACGTAAGGCTATACTTCAAAATTGTAAAGCAGGAGGTGCATATTATGCCCAAATGTAATTTGTGTGGGAGAAGTTCTTTGTTTTTAAGGCTTGACGGAAATGGTATGTGTCCGAATTGCAGTGTTGCACAGCGGAATACAATGACACAAAGAGATACTTTTATCGGAAGATTCATATGGGAGCAGGATATCAGTTCGTTTCATTATGATTATGACGATGTGATGAGGATACTGAGCAAATACACCTCCGAGGAAGATGAAAAGGATTACTGTCTCAGAATGGGTTATACGCCTCTGATAACAGGTAAAATCCCGATGAGGGAACTTCACGAAAGATTCCAATCTCTGACTTACAAAAAACTGTATAAGGTATCGGCTCAGAAAATGGCAGTCCGTGATTCGGTAAGACCTGAAACATATTTCTCAAATTATGACGAGCTTCTCGTAAATCTGTCGGAGCTGTCTGAATTTGAAAAGTATTTTCCATTTTACAGCCCTACGCCGACGGAAATGTACCGAGATTATTCCACCCGCAGTAGTGATCTTATCAGCTGCTTTCTGAAAAGATGGTGGGACAGTGTGATAAATAATGCCTGCAATCTGAAGACCGTTGAAGGAAGACAGGTCAGGATACAAAAAGAGATAAATAATCTGATGCGGTACAATTCCCGTTTTAACGATGATAATACCACTGTATTGAACAAGCTGACTTCCACTGAAATAAATCTGGAAACCATCTCAAAGAAAGAGAAGCAAGGCCCCGAATTCGATGCCGAAGCAGAAAGAGGTATTTTATCTGTGTTAAACCAAGCGAGGTCAGTGTCTGATAAACATTTTGCGTTGATTTCGGCTGCGGATTTCTATTACAAATACCGAAACACAGACAGAAATTATCTTGAGAAATGCCTTGAACTATGCTTTGAGGATATTGAAATACTGAATATTCTGAATAAAGAATTCATTCGGCGTGAGCGGTTAAATAAGCAGCAAACAATTAATCTACTTGGAAGACTTGACGACAGCAGAAAAGAGTACTATGACAGAGTAGAAAAATACGGGTTTAACGGTATTATCCCTGCATG
This sequence comes from Oscillospiraceae bacterium, assembly GCA_024697725.1. GTDB lineage: Bacteria > Bacillota > Clostridia > Oscillospirales > Ruminococcaceae > RGIG4694. The sequence goes on along the minus strand of JAILFE010000158.1, from coordinate 2,280 downwards.
GAAACGTATCTGCATAATATATGAGAATGACGGAAATATAGAGCAGGCTCTTTTGTACTGTAATATGGCAATAGAATATTACACGGCTCGTGGCATGAATTCGGAAATAGAAGACTTTCAAAAACGGAAAGATAAGCTCGAAAAGAAAAAAGTTAAGCGACAAAACGATCAGAATCATAAATCTGCTTCGGATAAGATTAAGATTACTTCTCAAAAAAGAACTCCCGAGAGTGAAAGTGAGAGAATCAGAACGATCGTGTCTTCAAAGTATTCCGGAAGTACAGATAAGATCGAAGATAACCCCGAATTTGTTAAAATACATTTATACGCATCTGACAATCGCAAGATTGGCTTTGTAAAAATCATGAAGGCAGATATGTCTTTGTCTTTCAGAAAACTGATCGACATGCCGCAGACCTTTGAATTATCATCGATTGATGATTTGAAAAAGTATCTATAAAAATCCGTCTTTTGTTCGCACCAGAGGAAGGATCTGATAAAGGAGGTTTATGTTATGGGCGTTTCATTGACAAAGAATCCGCTTCTCGACCAGAAGATCTCGCTGCGCAAGGAGATCGTGCAGAAAGAGGTCATCCGTCATAAAATCTCTTCGACTGCTGCAAGGGTCGTATTTGTTCTGGATCACTCCGGTTCTATGCGGACGATGTACCGTGACGGAACTGTACAGGATGTGCTGGAACGGATATTTCCGGTCGCAATGCTGTTTGATGATAATGCCGAGATGGAATTCTATTGGTTTGATTCTGTGTTCCGTGAGCTTGACCCTGTTAACTATGATACTGTTGATGGCTATGTGCAGCGTGTGATACTGTCTAAAAACGAGCATTTCGGCGGTACAAGCTATGCCCCGGTCATGCAGGAGATCCTGACACGGTATGGAAAGTCACATCCGGCTCCCATTCCGACTTTTATCATTTTTATCACGGACGGCAACAACTCGGATAAAGTTGCTGCAAAAGCAGTCCTGACAGAAGCGTCCCATTATAATCTCTTCTGGAAGTTTGTTGGTATCGGAGACGAGCGATTCGAGTTTCTGCAGCGGCTCGATGACTTGAGGGGACGTTTTATTGATAACGCCAATTTTGTCAGTATCAGTGATCTGTCCTGTATTGAAGACCAGACACTCTATTCCATGCTGTTGGAAGAATATGCAGATTGGCTTGAGTTGTGCCGGAAGAACAATATTCCTGTTGATGCAGCGGTCACTTCGCCTGTCGAAGCGATCAAATCAGCAGCGTTGTCCAAAATCACAGGATGTGTATTTCAGGAAGAAGACACACCCGATATGCTCAGGATACACATCTATTACCCCGACAACCGCAAATTCGGAATTGTCAAGATCAATAAAGTCAACAACTCCATGCAGCTGAGAAAGTTAGCAGGTGGATCACCGCAGAACTATGATCTTACATCGGCAGATGATCTGATTCTCTTATAATAGTAACAGCCGATCACGGTCATACTGATATAGTGAATAAGACCATAACCGACTATCCGGAAATATGTGACTGCTTTGTTCGTATGCCTTCCATAGAAGCAAGGGCTGTCAATATGTTTATCAAGCCAGATAAGCTGAATGAGTTTCCCGGCTCTGTTCAACAAGGAATTCGGAAATGAATTCATCCTGTTTTCAAAAGAAGATATCCTTGAACAAAAGCTATTCGGTACAGGAGAAAATGATCCTCGTTTTGAAGAAATGATCGGTGATTATCTTGCTGCCGCCACAGGAAACACTGCGCTGAATACCTATGAGAAAACCTATAAGTCAAATCATGCAGGACTAACTGCCGATGAAATGACAATACCGTTTATCTGTGTGTAGATATAGTATACAAAAATAACCCCGCACGGAATTTTCCTCCATGCGGGGGCGCGCTTATTTGCAGTATATCTCGATAGCACGGTGTACGAATTCTGCTGTACCGGTTCCGCCTGCCTTGTCAATATTCTCGGTGAACTCACCGCCGCCGGCATACATTTTCCCGAGACCGAGAAGGATCTCATCAGTGCAGTTATAATAATTCTCGCAGAAAAACTTCTGAAGCTCCCTGACCAGATCCTGAACCTCCTTATCAGCGGGATCAAGGTCTTTCAGCTCACCGAATTTCTCAAAAAACGTCATCGTCCTGCGGATAAGATCAGAGTTATCCTTATCGCTGCGGGCTGTGTTCTTTCCCTCAAATTCCTTGTATTCGGCTGTGCCGCCCCACTGTTCTTTTGCCCGTCTGGCATAGTCGTCGATCTTGCTTTTGTCGAAAA
>JAILFE010000152.1 GCA_024697725.1 Oscillospiraceae bacterium | reverse complement strand
ATCCTCAGTGGCGGACAGGCAGTTCGGCGGGATATTCAGATATGACGCGGCGGCGGTGATCTCCGATGATGCCTCTGCGGATGAGATATCAGACCTCGAAGGCCGGCTTGCGGCTTCCGAATATACGGCAGGTATCCTCGGCGCGGTGCAGACCGTGAAGGATGTATCGTCGGACACATATACCGCCGAGGGGTGCTATGTGTGCGCTCCGAGGGAGCCGTCCGAGATAAACAGGTTCATAGCTCTCAGGCAGAGAGAATCGGGAGCGGCACTTTCGATACCGGAGGACAAAGTCATAATCAACGAGAAGCTCGCACGGCTGCTCGGTGCGGATATCGGCGGAGAGATCGGCATCGAAGGCACGGACAAAAGCTTCGCGGTCGCGGGCATAACGGAAAACTACACCGGGAACTATGTGTATATGTCTCCCGCATTATATCAGGATGCATTCGGGGAGTATGATGACAATATAGTATTCCTCGACCTGAAAAGCCGTCTTGATATCGGTATATTCACAGAGCTGCTGCTGAAGGAGGATGCAGTATCCGCGGTATCCTCGGCGGACGAAGGGAGCGAGAAATTCCACAGCCTTGTCGGAAGTCTCGATATGATAATCATAATGGTCATAGGCTTTGCGGGAGCGCTGGCTATGGTCATACTCTTCAATCTTGCCTCGATAAATATAACCGAGAGGACGCACGAACTTGCGACGATAAAGGTGCTCGGCTTCTTTGACGGCGAGGTCACCTCGTATATACTCCGTGAGAATGCGATATCTACGCTGATAGGGATAGTATGCGGGCTCTTTCCCGGGGCTTTGCTCGAAAAATTCATAATACGTGCTTCCGAGGTGGATGCGGTGATGTTCTCGCCCGAGATACCCGCCTACTGCTATGCCGCGGCTGCTGCCGTGACATTTGTATTTGCGGCGGTGATAAATCTTGCGATGCATTTCGGGCTGAAAAAGATAGATATGGTCATGTCGCTCAAGGCTGTTGAATGATACTGCGGCTGCTGTAATACAGTAGGCGCAGCATGAAATGAAAGGACGGATGCTCTATGATAGAAGTAAGAGATGCAGTAAAGAAATTCGGCGGCGTATCCGCGCTCGATAAGGTCACGCTCGATATAGAAAAGGGGAAGGCTTTCGGACTTCTCGGAGCCAACGGCGCGGGCAAATCGACCCTGCTCAGGCTCCTGTGCGGAGTGTATGCTCCCGACGGCGGGAATATCGTGCTGGACGGCGAAGAGGTGTTCGACTGCCCCACGGCAAAGGAAAAGATAGTCTTTGTCTGTGATGAAACGGTGCAGTTCGGATATATGACGCTGCCCGAGCTGAAAAGTATGTACAAGGGGTTTTATCCGAAATTCTCAGAAGAGATATACAGCGATCTGCTCTCACAGGTCAAGCTGCCGATAAATGCGAAGATGCTCACGTTCTCGAAGGGCATGAAGCGTCAGGCGGCGATAATCACCGCGCTTGCGTGCAGGACGGATTATATACTGCTCGATGAGGCGTTTGACGGCATCGACCCCGCGATGAGGCTCATCGTGAAGGGGATGCTGAAAAAATCTATGGCAGAATACGGGCTCACCGCTGTGATATCCTCCCACAACCTTGCAGAGCTCAATGAATTGTGCGACAGCGCCGCGCTGATAAACAAGGGACGGGTGATATGGAACAAGGATCTCGACAATGTGGGCGGCAGGGTACATAAGATACAGACTGCCTTCCCCGCAGAGCATACCGATGAAGAGATACTCTCCGTTCTCGGCGCAGATAAGCTGTCAAAGACGGGCTCGGTGTACAGCATAATAGTAAAGCTGTCTGCCGAGGAGATAAAAGCCCGCACAGCACCGCTCGAACCGTATTTCGTAGATATCGTGCCGCTCTCGCTGGAGGAGATATTCATATACGAGACAGGCAGCGATGACGCTATGCACGGGATAGATATTACCGCTCCCCTGAGCGCGGCGGAGGTGAAATGATGATGGATAACGGTATTAAGCGCCTTGTCACGCCTGCGATGCTCCATAATGCGAAGAATAATATCAAGGGCGATATCAGGCTCATGATAGTGGGTCTTGTGCTGAATATGCTCGGTATGCCCGTTATAATGCTGGGCATCATGACAGACGTTGGCAGAGAGTTCAGCAATGTACGGAATTACTCCTACACCGATTTCTGGGAATTCATGTCGGGTCTTTCCGCGCTTTTCATGCTCGCGGCGTTTTTCTGCGGGATAGGCTTTGCGCTGGGTTCGTTCAGATATCTTTACAAAAAGCAGTATGTTGATACCATGCTCTCCTTCCCGCTCGGGAGAAAGGGGAGGTTCCTTTCGGATTATTTCTCGGGGCTTGCGGTATATATCGCACAGTTTTTGCCCGCATTTATCATTACGCTGATAATGGATATCGCAGGGCATATCATATATGACGGCAGGAGATTCACAAACAACTGCTATGTATTCGATATGCAGTATAATGTAGGCGATGAATGCACGGTATTTTCCTCACTGCTGCCGAGGATACTGATGTTCGGCTTCGGGCTGATCGTTGTAATGGCTATGGCATACACTACGGCTGTATTCGTGATCTCCTGCACGGGAAAATCGAATGACAATGTATTCACGGTAATACTGTTCAACGGGCTGCTTGTCGGTATGCTGATAAAATTCCCGATGATAGCCTGCGATATCCTTGATGATATCTGCTCGAACGGTATACTCGAGGACAGGGTCATCAATTTCACCATACCGTATTTTTCGCCTGCGGGAGCGCTGTTCTATCTGTTCTACACGGTGCTCGAGCACGCGGAAAAACGGGTCGGGTCCTTCCTTTTGTGGCTGCCGATAACCGCGGCTGTCACGGCGGGATATGCTTTTCTGACATATCTTGTATACCGCCGCCGCAAGGCGGAGCAGACAGGAAAGCCGGTAGTGTTCGACCTGTTCTTCCATGCGCTCATGTGCATGGCGGTCTCGCTGGCGCTGTTCATTGATCTGGATGAGTTTACGGTAATACCGATAATATTCGTGGCTGTTGCCTGCTTTGTCGCATCGGTGGGACGGTCGAGGGGCTTTTCCAATCTCGGCAAAGACGCTGTTGCGTTTCTGGTCTCGGTGGTATTCACCGCGGTGATGTATATGCTTTCCTGCGGAGTGCTGGAGGCGGCGGATGCATATGTCCCGCCGGCAGCTGCGATAGACCGCATATATATGGATTACGGCGGTATGAATGACAGCAACCATTATTATGTGAATACCGATCTGTTTGATGTGGATGACTGTACATACCTTCCGTATGTAAGCGACAGGGAGAGCATAGACATTGTGAGAAAGCTGCATAGAAACAGCGCGGCAAAGGGCGAGTTCAGAAGAGCCTACGATGACGATTCGCCGTACAGAACGCTTACTATAGTATATAAGCTGAAAACCGGCGGAAAGGTAATAAGGGAATATACCGTCTACGGCGATGAGCTCGAAATGCTGTACAGTATTGATTATGCATTGAAGAGAGATACGGGCCCGCGTGCATAAGGGGGCGGAAAATGGAGATCGGAAAGAAACAATCAAAAATCCCCGCCGCAGTGATACATAATGTAAAGCTGGGCATAAGGAAAAACCGAAAGCTCATGATAGTATGCATTATACTGCATCTGATATCGGAGCCGGTCATAATGCTCGACAGGTACAATTATACCCTGCTTTATCTGGGAAAAAGCAAAGGATACAGCAATACCGTGATGTATGTCATGCTTGCGGTGTTCTCCGTTGCGGCGCTGATATGCGGGATAGGCTTTGCAAAGAATTCCTTCGGATATCTTTACAGAAAGACCGATGTAGATACCGTGCTGTCGTTCCCGATGAGCAGGAGCGAGAGATTTTTCTCGGATTTCTTTTCGGGGCTGTGTGCGTATCTTTTCACGATACTTCCGTCGTTTGTGATATCGCTCGGGATCGCGGTCATGGGGCATTTTTACTGCGACGGGAGAGCATACGGCATCCGGAGCGACAGATACGGCGAGGTATGCACGGAGTTTTCGGGATATATCGTGCTCCTGCTGAAGCTGGGGATAGGGCTTGTCATTGCGATGACCATGCTGTATGCGCTGACCGTGCTGGTGCTTTCCTGCACCGGAAAATCGCCCGACAGCCTGCTGCTTTCGGCGGTCGTGATCGTCATACTGTTTGCTGCAACTATGGTATTGCCCATGGCGGCTGTGCCGGACATGAACTCGGGATTGAGCGAGAGCGAGCTGTGCAAATACACAGTGCCGTATCTTTCGCCGATCGGCGCTGTGGTATATCTGTTCGGGCTCATATATCACAGGGAGGGGCTGTATCTTGACAATTATCCCGCCTTCGTGATCGTGGGCGGCGCGGTATGCGTCCTTTACACCCTTGCGGCATGTGCCGTATACCGTAACAGAAAAGCGGAGCATACGGGAAAACCGATAGTATTCGATATATTCTATTATCTTACGGCAGGCTTTGCCGTGGTGATTTCGGTGATGTCCGTGAAGAGCAGCGAAGCCGCGCCCGTGGTCATCATATTTCTTGCGGTGGCAGTCTTTGTATGCTCGGTG
>JAILFE010000136.1 GCA_024697725.1 Oscillospiraceae bacterium | reverse complement strand
GGACGAAGACGCGGCTGTATCGGGAAGTGCAGACGCTCCGCCGTATGGGTCGTAATCGTCAGCGAAGGGGTCATAATCGTCCCCGAAAAGGTCGGCTGCAGTTGTCACCTTGTCGGTGACGGTCTCCTGTCCGGCAGCGGTCACCTTTTCTGTCGATGTGACGGTCTCTGCGGGTGATGTCACATCGGGCGCATCCCCGGCAGAGCAGGCGGAAAGTGACGAAATTATCGCGGCGCACATTATCAGAGCACATAATGATCCTTTTTTCATAGTGCAGAATTCCTCCTCAGAGCGGCAGAAAAAATTTCATACAAAGTTATTATAACATATATTTCCGGAAAATACAATAGTGCGTTTTTTTGTTTTTTGTGAGGCTGTTTATATTACTGTTGTCAGTATTGAGAAAAAATATTTTTTATTGTATCGGATGCAGGAAACGCCGCCGTTTCGAGGTTTTGATTTGACAAAAAAATAACGCAAAATTTTTTCCGAATTTTTCTAAAGTTTCAGACCGGTGTGCCGATATATAAGTCAGAAACACAAAACACCCCCCGCGAAACGGGAGATGCAAGGGTTTCGCTCCGAATTGCGCAATAGAAGAACACGGAGAAAGTAATTAATACGCAGAGCCGAAAGGATTTGGCTCTTACAAACACATGGAGGTATAATATGGTAGTACAGCACAACATTTCCGCAATGAACGCGAACAGATACTATGGTATCAACAACAAGGCTCTCGCAGGATCACTCGAAAAGCTCTCATCCGGTTACGCTATAAACAAGGCTGGCGATAACGCAGCAGGTCTCGCAGTTTCCGAGAAGATGCGCGCTCAGATCGGCGGTCTCACACAGGCTTCCAAGAACGCAGAAGACGGCATCTCGATGGTTCAGACATTTGAAGGCGCTCTCCAGGAGACAGATTCCATTCTCCAGAGAATGAGAACACTCGCAGTTCAGTCCGCTAACGGTAACTATCAGAACGAAGTTGACCGCGATGCCATCCAGCTCGAATTCGATCAGCTCAATGATGAACTTAATCAGATCGCTGATACAGACTTCAACGGCGTTGTAATGCTTAACGGCGGCGTTATGGCTGACGGTACAGTTGCTAATAACAATACAATGGTAGCAAAGCGCCCGAACATCGAGCAGGTTGATAGCAGATCAGATGCAGCATTCACATACAAGTCTCTTGTTAATGGAGCTGTTGACGGTGCAGGAAATGGTACACTTAATATCAATGGCTCTTCCCTTGCTTTAAGAGGCGGCGTAGGAAGCACGGATGATTCCAATGGCAATTCCACACTCGGCGGCACAAGATATTCTGCTGATGTTTCAATGAACAATGGCGCAGTTGAAGGAAGCGTAAGCGCAACTGAGACTTTTGCGATTGATGACAAGACAACAAATATCACAATACATGGTAATAATTATTCTTTAGCAAATAATAAGCTTTACAATGAAAATGGTGATACCGTTACTCAGATCGACGGACTTGCTGTCGATGTTACTTCGGATTCGGTGAAATTGTCTGGTTCTTATAAAGTTGATGACAGTAAGGTTTTGACGAAGAGCCAGTTCAACAGCTCAGCAAAAGCAATGTCCGGTGTTATTTCAAAGGACGATACTGGTACTGTAAGCGGATCAGTAGGTACTAATGGCGTTAGTGTAACACTGACAAATACAAGTGGTACAGGAACTGGTTCGACTACGAAAAACGGAATCAAGTATGATGCATCTGATATAGACATTGATGCAAATGGAAACATTTTAGGCAAAATAACAATCGAGAATACAACTGCACTTTCTTCAAGTAATCAGACTGTTACGCCCGGTTCTGAGTCTACATCTGCTAAAGCCGTAACTACTGAAGGCTACGCTGACTCAACATATAGTGTTAAAGTAAACGGAACTGACTACTATGTCAACAAAGATGATTTTGATGCTCTTCGTGCTAACGATGAAGTAACTTTGTATAGTAGCTTAGAAGGTGCAAAAAACAAGGATGATGGTGACGTAGTAAACGTATCAGCAGCAAGTACAACAGGTGGTACAAAGGCTTATACAGGTATAACCAAGACAGAAGCTGATGGCACGGGAATAACACTTGCTACTGAGTCCAAGTCAGTAACGATTGACGGTAAAACCGTAAATATGGCAGTTATTGATAATGGAGACGGTACAAAGGCAATAAAGGATATCGGCACTGATGGCGCACAGTTTGCGGGACAGGCTGACGGTTCTAAGTATTCTTTCAACAATGGCAAATTTAATGTAACTGCTTCCGATGGTAAGTACCATGGTACGGTTGAACTCACTGACACAGATGCAGTCAAGGGTTCTGTTAAGACAATGGGTGAGTTTAACGAAACCAAGGGTGTATCGACATCAAACGCTTATGAACACGGCGCAAGAAACCTCACATATGCTGACAGCATGGTACTTCAGGTTGGCGCTCGTTCCAAGGATGCCGTAGACTTCAACTTCTCCTACACAACAAACGGTATAGGAACACTCAAGTCTGACCTTAATGCATCCGCACGCGGTCTCGGAACAGATCAGCTCTCCGTTAAGTCGGCAGAAGAAGCTAACTTCGCTGTTGACCAGATCGACAACGCTATCAACAAGACAAACATGATCCGCGCAACATTCGGTTCCGTTCAGAACCGCTTGGAGCACAAGATCAATACCCTCGACACAAACAACGAAAACCTCACAGCAGCAGAGAGCCGCATAAGAGATACTCAGATGGACAAGGAAATGATGAAGTTCACATCCTCGCAGATCCTGTCTCAGGCATCTCAGTCCATGCTCGCTCAGGCAAATTCGCTTCCTCAGGGCGTTCTCCAGCTCTTGGGCTGATAGCTTAGCTAACATAACTTTTACAGTCTCCAATGACAGAAAACGAACAGAGGTAATAGCGGCATAACATACGCTGACTAACCACACGGGCGCCCGGTCGGATGATCGGGCGCTCTTTTTTTGTTGACAAACCCCGCGGGATGTGTTATCCTTATCAATGAAAAGGAGTGTTTCGATATGAAACTTGTTATCCAGCGCGTGAACAGCGCAAGCGTGACCGTTGACGGGAATATCACAGGGGCGATAGGGAAGGGATTTCTCGTGCTTTTCGGAGCGGGTAAGGGCGATACCGCCGCCGATGCAGAGCGCCTTGCCGCGAAAATGACCTCACTTCGCATATTTTCCGACGAAAACGGAAAGATCAATCTTTCGCTGAAGGATGTCGGCGGGGAGCTGCTGATAGTATCGCAGTTCACGCTCTATGCCGACTGCTCCCACGGACACCGACCCGATTTCCTCAAAGCCATGCCGCCGAAAGAAGCGGAGGAGCTTTATGAATACTTCACCGCCGAATGCAGAAAATATGTTGAAAAGGTCGAAAACGGCATTTTCGGCGCGGATATGAAGGTCACACTCGAAAATGACGGTCCGTTCACGGTAATACTTGAATAAAACGGTGTCGTTGTGCGGTCTGCGGCATATAATAGAGCATACGGAGAAAAAATAATGCACAGAAATGCAAAAACTACTTGACAAAACCGTTCCTGCGTGATATTATTCATATTAGACGATATTTTATCGTTATACCGATAGAGGCGCGGCAACGATGAGTAGCTGCGGTCTTACCGCAAGAATGACCGTATGTGAAGGGCAATGCCGCCGAAGGGGACGTTTAGACTGCGGGGTCTGTGTCTCCTGATCGCACATCGAAGAGGTGGGCGATTGTCATCATATATTATGATGGAGTGCTATCGACATATTTTATTTATGTCAACATTTCTGTTATAGCTGTGATGATCGGTCTCGTGCCGATTTTTTTGTACCATTTTGCAGTTTATCAATGTGTTGAAGCGGATCGTATCGGAATAATCAAGAAAAGGAGTTTTTGATATGAAGCAGTACAATGTAGGGATCATAGGTGCAACGGGAATGGTGGGACAGCGCTTTGCAACGCTGCTCGAAAACCATCCGTGGTTCAGCGTGAAGGTGCTCGCTGCATCCGCAAGGAGCGCCGGAAAGCGCTATGAGGAGGCGATCGGCAATAAGTGGGCTATGACTGTGCCGATGCCCGATAAATACAAGGATATGATCGTTATGGACGCCGAGGCGGATATCGAAAAGATCGCATCCGAGGTCGATTTCGTATTCTGCGCGGTAAATATGAAAAAGGACGAGATAAAGGCTCTTGAAGAAAAGTATGCCAAGGCTGAATGCCCCGTTATCTCCAATAACTCCGCAAACAGATTCACTCCGGATGTTCCTATGGTAGTACCGGAGATAAATCCCGGACATATCGACGTTATCCCCGCTCAGAGAAAGCGTCTCGGCACAAAGCGCGGATTTATCGCAGTCAAGTCGAACTGCTCGCTGCAGAGCTATGTTCCGGCGCTCCATCCGCTCAAGGATAAGTTCGGTATCGACAGGGTGCTCGTCTGCACATACCAGGCGATATCCGGCGCGGGCAAGACATTCGATACGATGCCCGAGATACTCGATAATATCATCCCCTATATCGGCGGCGAGGAGGAAAAGTCCGAAAAGGAACCTCTCAAGCTCTGGGGCACTCTCGAAGGAGACAAGATCGTTCCCGCTGAGGAGCCGCTCTTTACGGCGCAGTGCCTGCGCGTTCCCGTTTCCGACGGACATATGGGCGCGGTATTCGTAAAGTTCAGGAATAAGCCCACAAAGGAACAGATCATAGACGAATGGAAGAATTTCAGCGGCGTTCCCCAGGAGCTTGATCTGCCCAGCGCTCCCAAGCAGTTCATCCACTATTTCGAGGAGGATGACCGTCCCCAGACGAAGCTCGACCGCATGACGGAAAACGGAATGGCAGTATGCACGGGACGTCTGCGCGAGGACAATCAGTACGATTACAAGTTCGTATGCCTTTCACACAATACTCTCCGCGGTGCAGCGGGCGGCGGAGTGCTCCTTGCAGAGCTGCTTGCCGCAAAGGGCTATTTTGACTGACGTGACCGAGGGAGACAGTATTGGATATCATATTTCTGATCGTTATACTGATAGTTCCCGCAATTGCAGCACTGAATGTCAGGCTGACTTTTTCAAAGTATAAAAATATCACTTCACACAGCGGGTTTACCGCCGATGACGCCGCAAGAGCTATACTTGATTCAAACGGGCTCTCAGATGTATCGATATCCCGTGTGAGCGGGGATATGACCGATCACTATGACCCGACGAGCAATACGGTATATCTTTCCGATACGGTCAGCGGCAGCAGGAGCATCGCGGCTATAGGCGTTGCGGCTCATGAATGCGGCCACGCGATCCAGCATGGCGAGAGCTATGCCCCGGTCGTACTGAGATCACGGCTCGTGCCGGCGACGAATATCTGCTCATACGGTTCGTATATTCTCGTAACACTGGGATTCATATTCAGGATGAACCCGACGCTCATCAGGATAGGCGCACTGGTTTTCCTCGGAGTGGTCATATTCAAGATGATAACTCTCCCGGTGGAGTTTGATGCAAGCTCCCGCGCACTGAGAATACTCGGCGGCTGCGGATATCTTGACAGCGAAGAGCTGAAAGGGACGAAAAAAGTCCTCACGGCGGCGGCGCTGACATATGTCGCATCGCTCTTTACAGCTCTTCTCCATATGCTCAGGCTGTTTGCGCTTTCAAGGCGCAGAAGATGAGCATGGATCCATACGTTTTTCCGAAAGGACATGATCATTATGAAAAATACAATATTTACAGGAGCAGGCGTTGCTATCGTCACTCCTATGAATGCTGACGGCACCGTCAATTATGACTGCCTCGGCGAGATTATCGAGGAGCAGATCGCAAACGACACCGATGCAGTGATAATCTGCGGTACGACCGGCGAATCTGCGACGCTCACCGATGAGGAGCACAGGAATGTCATAAGCTACTGCATAAAGAAGGTAGATCACAGGATCCCTGTTATCGCAGGCACGGGAAGCAACGACACCGCTTATGCCGTAGAGCTTTCAAAGGAGGCAGAGAAGGAGGGCGCTGATGCTCTGCTGCTCGTGACACCGTATTACAACAAGACCTCGCAGCGCGGACTTGTCGCACATTTCACGGCAGTTGCGGATGCGGTCAATATCCCGATAATACTCTACAATGTGCCTTCAAGAACAGGTGTGAGCATCTCTCTCGATACCTACAAGACACTTTCAAAGCATAAGAATATAGCTGCCGTAAAGGAAGCATCGGGCAATATCTCGAGTATCGCTAAGCTTATTGCCGAATGCGGCGACGATATCGACGTATACAGCGGCAACGACGATGAGATCGTGCCTATCATGGCACTGGGCGGAAAGGGCGTAATCTCCGTGCTTTCCAATGTTGTTCCGCATGAAACGCACATGATAGCGAAGTACTGCCTCGACAATGATATCCGGAAAGCCGCAGAGCTTCAGCTGAAATATCTCGAGCTTGCGAACGCGCTCTTTATGGACGTGAATCCCATACCTGTCAAGGAAGCGATGAACCTTATGGGAAAGAATGTCGGCGAATGCAGACTTCCTCTTGTAAGGATGGAGCAGGAGAAGATCGACAGACTCAAAGCGGTACTGACAGGGCTCGGTCTGGTAAAGTAAAGTGATCCCCGAGAAACGGAGGGCGGAGCGATCTGCCCTCTTTTTGTAAGGAGAGATGACCGGAGATGAAGGATATTACAACAAGGCAGTTCCGGCTGCTCACCGACTGTGATATGATATGGCAGCTGATGACCGAGAACTATGAGCCGCTTTTCGCAAACGGCGCACCTGCACCGTTCTTTGAATACTATATAAACAATGCGGATTTTAAAGCCGCTTATATGAGCAAGTGCAGGATATGGCTCGACAGCGGCAGGGCTGTGGGTTTTGTCTATTATGAAGGCGATGTCAGCAGCATCCATTTTATCCTCAGACGGGGATATGATGAACTCGCACCCGAAATGGTTCATTATGCCGATGAGGAAATGTACGGCAAGGACAAGACCTTTACATTTATGGACGGTCAGACAGCGCTGATGAAGGCTGCGTCTGATATCGGATATGCAAAACAGTATACCGAGACAGACAATATGATAGATCTTTCACGTGCAGATCTTGACTATCCTCTGCCCGCAGGGTACAGATTTATAAAGCCCGAAACGGTAGATACCCTGAAGATGACAAAATGCCTGTGGAGCGGCTTCAACAACGGTGAGATCGCACCGGACTTTGCTCCGGGACCGGAAACGGACGATGATCCGGCGGTGAGGCTCTATCTCACTGTTGACGGTGATACGCTCGCTCCGCCGCCGCACTCGACTTATTGGCACAATATCATAATTGCCGACGAGAACGGCGATTATGTCTGCTTTTCGGGGATGTGGTGGGTAGAGAAGAACAAGCTCGCCTATATGGAACCGCTCTGCACTGTTCCAGCGCACCGCAGAAAGGGTCTTGCAGCTGCGGCACTTTCGGAGCACTGCCGCAGGATGAGAGCGTTGGGTGCGGAATATATGACGGGCGGCGGAAATGAGTTCTACAGAAGGATCGGCTACAATTGTGAGATA
>JAILFE010000135.1 GCA_024697725.1 Oscillospiraceae bacterium | reverse complement strand
CATCCAGAAGTGAAAGGAAAGGATAATCAAGAGTGGCAAAAAACGATACAGTCTACAAATTCAACGATTTCGGGGAGAAGATAGCCGTAAAGCAGACGAGCAGACCTATACTCCCTCCGAAGGGACAGCCTGCCGATACATTCATACCTCCCCAGAGCATGGGGATAGACCTCCCCGGCTCCGAAAAAAGGAAGAAAACAAGATCCTCCGGAAAGCGCAGAGGCATAAAGGCAGTCGCAGAGATAAAGCGCAGCGCGGATTTCTATGATTCATTCGATTTCAGGAGCGAATTTGAGCTCGAAAAGAAGCAGACCGTCGAAAAGCTCGAAAAACCGCAGGAGGAGCCTTCAAGACAGCGCCGCAAAAAGAAGCAGCGTACAAGATCCGCCGCAGAGCAGAAGGTCGAGATACCGGAACGTGTAAAAGCCAAGCAGGAGAATCCCCCGCGGCAGTCCGGAAAGAAAACGGCTGCCGACATCAAGACAGTCCCCCCTCAGATGATGACGGGATCGACTTATCTTTCTAATCATCACAGCGTAAAAAGGACACCGCTGAAAATAATCCCCCTCGGAGGACTCAACGAGATAGGAAAGAATATGACCGTGTTCGAGTGTGCCAACGATATATTCATCGTTGACTGCGGCATGGCGTTCCCCGACAGCGATATGCCCGGCGTGGATATCGTACTTCCCGATTTCACCTATGTGGAGGAAAATGCCGACAGGGTGCGCGGCGTCGTGATAACCCACGGACACGAAGATCACATCGGCGGACTTGCATATCTTCTGAAAAAGATAAACGTTCCCATATACGCGACAGGCCTGACCATCGGTCTTATCGAGGGCAAGCTCCGTGAGCACGAGCTCTCGAACGTGCAGCTCAACACGGTGAAGCCCAGACAGACCGTAAAGCTCGGCTGCATGGCTGTCGAATTCATCAGGGTGAACCACTCGATACCGGATGCTGTCGGTCTTGCGATACACACACCCGCCGGTATAATCGTACACACGGGCGATTTCAAGGTGGACTATACCCCGATCGAGGGCGGAGTAATCGACCTTGCCCGCTTCGGCGAACTCGGCAGCAGAGGCGTGCTCGCGCTCATGGCGGATTCCACGAATGCCGAAAAGCCCGGACATACCGCATCGCAGCGCACTGTCGGCGCATCCTTTGAGAAGCTGTTCGACAAGGCGGAGGGAAAGCGCATAATCGTTGCGACCTTCTCCTCGAACATACAGCGCATACAGCAGATAGTCACCCATGCGGTGCGCTGCGGCAGAAGAGTCGCCGTGTTCGGCAGGAGCATGATAAATGTAATAAACACCGCGACAGAACTCGGATATCTCAAGATACCCGAGGGCGTGCTCATAGATATAGAAGAGATGAACCGCTTCCCCGCCGACAAGGTCGTGCTTATAACCACTGGCAGTCAGGGCGAACCCATGTCCGCACTGACAAGAATGGCGATGAATGAGCACAAAAACGTGACTATAACCCCGCACGACTTCATTATCATAAGTGCGACCCCGATACCGGGAAACGAAAAGTTCGTGACCAAGGTCATAAACGAGCTGATGCGCTCCGGTGCGACGGTGGTATACGAGGAGATGTATGACGTACACGTTTCGGGACACGCGCGTCAGGAGGAGCTCAAGCTCATACAGGCGCTCACCAAGCCGAAATTCTTCATACCCGTACACGGCGAATACAAGCATCTGAAAAGACACGCCGAGGTCGCTTATTCCATGGGTATGAGCGAAAACAGCGTCATAATCGCCTCTATAGGCGACGTCATAGAAACAGACGGCGTGGATATGCGTGTCACGGGAACCGTCCGTGCGGGCAGAGTGCTCGTTGACGGGCTCGGAGTCGGAGATGTCGGCTCGATAGTGCTGCGCGACAGAAAACATCTCGCGGAGGACGGTCTTATCGTCGTGGCCGTTACTATCGAAAGCACCAGCGGCGAGATACTCGCGGGACCCGATATCGTATCGAGAGGCTTTGTGTATGTGCGTGAGTCCGAGGAGATAATCGAAGGCGCACGCGGTCTGCTCACACAGACGCTCCGCAAATGCACCGACGGCAATATACGGGACTGGAACACGATAAAGACAAAAATCAGGGACGACCTGAGCGATTATATATTCATGAAGACCAAGCGCAGTCCTATGATACTGCCGATAATCGAGGAGGTATGACCTTCCTGACAGAGAGGAGGCGCCGTTTTGACAGGAAAGAAATGGAAATCGTTCAAGCTCGTTTCCATGCTGCTCGTGCTCTCCGCGTTCTGCTGCGCGGTGGCGGGCGAACAGTTCAACAGCATATCATTATGGATAAAGCTCGGTATCATAGCATCTGTCAGCGCGGCATATCTTGCGCTGTTCATTGCCGCATACCGCAATCTCCACAGCTTTGTCTCGGAGATGGAGACCCAGCTCGACCTGACAGAGCGCGATTCGCTGTATAAATTCCCCGCTCCCGCAGCAGTCGTGGACAAGGCAGGGACTATAATATGGTACAACAAGGCATTTTCGGAACAGATATCGAACGAGGACAAATACGGCACACAGATAACCTCGCTCTTTGATATCGACCTCGAAAATCTGCACGGCGACGAAGAGACAGTCACATCTGTCATTTCGGGGAACTACCGCATAAAGGCGCTCACGACAGCCAAGCGCGATCTGAATACCCGTTCCGTGGTATCCAAGCTGACTCTGCTGTATTTCGAGGACATCGGGGATTATCTCCGCCTCACGGATGAATACCGCTATTCAAGGATGTGGGTGATGCTCATACTCATAGACAGCTATGAGGAGCTTTTCACCAATGTCAAGGATTCGGACAAATCCGGCATAATCATGCAGATAGACAGGCTGATGGAAGGCATAATGGAGGAGAACCGCGGCATCATCAAAAAGATATCCTCCGACCGCTTCCTTGTCATAATAGATGAGGAATATCTCCAGAAGCTCATGAGTGAGCAGTTCCGCCCGATACTCGACAAGATGCGCTCGATAGTAGTCACCGACAAGACGAACGTGACCGTATCCATAGGCGTCGGCCACGGCGGGAAGACTATCGCCGATTCGGAGGAATACGCCAAAAAGGCTCTCGATATGACACAGGGCAGAGGCGGCGATCAGGTCGCTGTGAAGGATGACAACGACTTCACATTCTTCGGCGGCGCATCGAAGGAGATAAAGCACACCAAGGTGCGCACCCGTGTGTTCAGCATGAACCTTATGCAGCTCGTGGAGCAGTCGGACAGAGTGATACTCATGGGACACCGCTTCGGCGAT
>JAILFE010000130.1 GCA_024697725.1 Oscillospiraceae bacterium | reverse complement strand
GTCAAACATCAAACGAGCCGAACTACTTTTAGAACAGCTTGATCTGTCAGCCTTCAGAGGCAGACACCCTGCTTCTCTTTCCGGTGAACAAAAGCAGCGAGTTCTTTTTGCGGCGGCGGTCATGTAGTGTGATGATAGCTGCCGCAAGAAACCATATTACTGTGGCGAGGCTCCCGATGCGGATAGTTTCACGGTCAGAATTATTCACGAAACAAAGGTCGCTGCCATGAAAGCGGGTGACGCAGACTTTATAATCGGTTCGGAAAATCTTGATGCTGCTTCTCATTTTGAGCTTTCACGATCTGAAGGTATCACGGGTGAGGTATCCGATTTCGATTTCGTGACGGAATTTATCGCACTCAATGATGGCAAAGCAGTGTTATCATTCCGCTGAATTACAAAAATTAGTACATAGTTTACAACAGCGAAAAGATTGCCTCATACACATTCAACAGTATTCCAAATCACGTTGATGTGTCCGAAATCAAATTGAATTATACCAGAACGTATACAAAAATATAGCTCCGAAGGCAAAGTCCTGCGAATAGGAGCTTTTCATTATCCGGTTCCGACAAATATGGCATCCCATGTTGTATATGAGATAAACACGTGTTAATTGCGTGATGAAATAATGAAATCGTTTAAACCTTGCAACAGTCCATTGACTTTTGAGAATCATCATGCTATTATAGTTATATACGGCTAACGGCAATCATAATAAGTTCTGATTGATGTTGATCGGATGTAGAATGAGCTATATTGAACTGCAAAGAGAAACAAAGGTGTCTTTGAATACAATGACGAAGATGAGATCGTAAAGCATAGAGAGCTTTTCAGAAAGGTCAAATGCTATTAAATTCGATTTTAGTACTGTAAGTATAAGTTAGCGGTAACTAATTATGATGAAGATTGAAGAAATAATTTGGAGTGTGAGAGAACTTTGACTTATCACGAATTCGGAACAGAAAACCAAAGAGTGATACTTCTTATACATCCGGCAGTTGTGATGTGGGATTATTTCGAGTATGTCGTACCAATGCTTGAGAATGATTATCATCTGATCATACCCGCACTTCCAGGGTATGATCCCGATCAGAAAGATGATTTTACGAGTATTGAAGATATTGCCGAAGAAATAGAAAAATGGCTGAAAGATAAAGAAATACCGGAAGTTGAGTGCATATACGGCTGTTCCATGGGCGGGGCTGTAGTAACTAAATTGCTGTCAAACAATGTGATTCATTTTAAACACGCTGTAATGGACGGCGGTATCACTCCGTATCAGCTCCCGCGGATCATTACAAGATTCATTGCTCTCAGGGATTTTATCATGATCTCCATGGGGAAACTCGGCGGGATCAAACTGCTCGAAAAGGCATTCTCAACTGATGAACTGTCGGAAGAAGATATCAGGTATGAGGCAAATGTCCTTGATATGATAAGCTATAGGACAATATGGCGAACCTTTGAGTCGGCAAATAACTATGCTATGCCTGAACAGGCTGCAACGGATTGCCCGTTTATAGAATACTGGTTTGCAGATGCCGAGAAAAAGGACAGGAAATGGGACATTGCATATATCCGTAAAGCATTTCCGGGAACAAGATTCGTCAGATTCAGGAATGCCGGTCATGGAGGACTTGCGCCATTCTATCCGGAAAAACTAGCAAAAGGCATCAGAAAACTCTGTGAAAAGAGAATATAAGAGGCACATGGAAAATGAAACTTAAAAACTACATAAAGGAAGGGCAGAAGCTTCCGCTTTTTGGTATCGGTCCGTATCTGATATATGGCACAGGATTGTTTACTGTGATCTGTATCATTTTGTTTGTATATATTTTTAAGGTCGGAAACCTGACCGGCAACCCGGTTTGGGTATTCAGGATGATAGGAGGTATTCTTATCGTTTTCGGATTTATCATCTGGTTTGTCGGAGCATTGAGATTCGGCATGGATAAGAGTATTACCGAAAATAAACTGAAGACGGACGGTATATATGCGTGGGTCAGAAATCCGATGTACAGCGGTTGTTGGATACTGATTACAGGAATAAGTTTTATGTGGCATAACATCTGTATGATCCCTGTCTTCTTTATCAACTGGGGCATCATGACGATCGTTCTCAGGAACACAGAAGAAAAATGGCTTGCAAACTTATATGGTAAGGAATATGAGGAATATAAGAGACGAGTAAACAGATGTATACCGTGGAAAAGGCGGTCAGGATAACAGATAAGAGTATTCGGAAGAGGAGACAAGGCATATGCTTTTAACGATTTTTCTTACAATTGTGTTTTGTGCGGCGATAACATTGATGATGTTTTCCGCTGTCGCATTTATTCAGAACGAGAAATTCTTTGCATCTGCACCTAAGGAAGCTCAGGAAGTGATAATCCCCAGAGAAAAAGAACTGTTTTACGGCGCAAGAGTGATCGGGTGGACACTCATGGTATTCAGTATGCTTATGATACTTGGTGTCGGAGTGATCTCGATCTGGGACGGATTTCGGAGCGGATTCACATTTCTGCAGTTTTTTATGAGATTCGTGATGATATTTTCCGTATATAAAATATACGACATGATCTGTTTTGACTACTTTCTGCTTATGAAATACAAGTTTTTCCAGTACTATTTTCCTGAAGTGGACAGCGTATATTCAGGAAGAAAGTACGGATATAACATAAAGAGCCAGCTGCTGAAACTGCTCGTCATTTTCCCGGCGGCATCTGCACTGGCAGCTTGGATCTGTACGCTGTTCCAATAATATAAAAAGCCATAAGGAGACCCCGATATGATAGTTCTTCAATTAGTCTTATATTGCTTGATCTTTTCATTGATGGTAAGGTATGCCGTCCGGGGAGGAGCAGCCGATGGACTGTACTTTTATCCGAAGACAGTTCAGGAACGGGCAATTGAGATCGGTCTTACAACACAGGAAACGATAAAGAAGAAAAGAAAGATTTTCATGACGGAGTTTTATATTGTCATGCTGGTCACACTTGTACTTATTATCGGCTTGTGGAATCATGTTACAGATTTCAAAACTGCCTATCTTCAAGCGCTGCTGTTTTTGGAAGTAATGAACATCTACGATGGTATTGTTATAGATAAACTTTGGGTGGGACACAGTAAGTTCTGGATTTTGCCCGGCTGTGAGGATATTCCGTTCGTTCAGACATGGGGACAGGTATTTAAAAAGAGATTTTTCCTTGCGCTTATATGGATTGTCGGTGCAGCTATTGCAGCAGGGATAGTTGTATTGATTTTTTAGGAGGCAAAATGGATAAGAAATACGCCGTACAGGGTATTATAGGATGCTTGTTATTCGGAATAGGAGACTGGCTTCTCGGATTTGTAGATCCCGCAAAGGTTGAGGGCGATGTGTTCTATTTTATCTCTTCGGGTCACGGGACCAGCTATGAAGACTGGAAGATCGTTGTAACTCTTGTGTCGGCGATGATAGGTGTATTGTTATTTTCCCAGGGCTGTGTTCATATCGCAGATTATATGAAGGATGAGAAGGACATATCCGGAGCAAGAAGAGTTTTTACTTTCATTACCTACCCGTGGCTGACTATTCATTTTACGGTGACGATAATGGTTTTCACCTATTCATATATGTGCAAGAATGTAGGAGAAACGCAGGCGGCACGTATGTCACAGAATATGGACAGGCTCTTTGATCCGTTTATTTTATTGTCATATATCATTCTGCTTATAGCTTTTGCGGATCTTATCATAGTTATTGCAAGGGGCAGGACTATTCTGAAGAAAACAGAAGCGTTTTTCACTCCTCTTACATGGATCGCTTTGATAGGTCTTATTTCTATGTTTCTGCCTGAAAGTCCATTTTCCAAAGGTCTGTATACTTTTTGCATGAATGGCGGGATGACAATATGGTTTGTAAGAGAATTTTTCCGGAAGCAGGAGAAACATAAAATAATATGAGGGTCAGTGTGAAAATAATTCGGAATGCTCTCACTACCGAGCTTGGATATGATAAGACTTCGGCAAAGAGAATAACCGATTCAGCAAAACTGAAGTATCGCAGTATCATTGGAAAGCTCCGGGCGCATTTTTACAAATGCGTACCGGAGCTTTTTTGTTTTCTTATCAATAAGGCTGAGCAGTTACGCTCATGCCGAACGGCTTCCGAGCTTCCAGCCCGCAGCTTCCTTTCTCTCACTGATGAACCGCCTGTAAATGCCTTCCTCGTTCATCAGCTCGCTGTGACTGCCGTGCTGGACGATCTTACCGTGATCTATGACAAAGATCTGATCTGCGTTCTCCACTGTTTGCAGCCTGTGAGCTATCATAATTACCGTCTTTTCCTTTGTAAGGCTTTCGACTGCTTTCATCAGCAGTTTTTCGTTTTCAGGGTCAACATTCGCAGTTGCTTCGTCAAGGATTATGATAGGTGCGTCCTTCATTATTGCCCTTGCTATGGAGATACGCTGACGTTCGCCGCCCGAGAGGTTTGCCCCTCCCTCTCCGATCATTGTGTCATAGCCGTCGGGCAGCTCCATGATAAAATCATGACAGCAGGCAGCCTTTGCAGCTTTGATGACTTCTTCCCTGCTTGCGCCTGGCTTGCCGAAGCGGATATTGTTTTCTATCGTATCGCTGAACAGATACACGTTCTGGAACACAAAAGCAAAATTTTTCATAAGGCTGTCATAGCTGTACTCTCTGACATCCGTGCCGCCAAGCAGGATACGTCCGTTGTCAACATCCCAGAAGCGTGCAAGAAGCTGTGTGATAGTTGTCTTTCCGCCGCCCGACGGTCCAACGAATGCAGCCGTTGTTCTTTCGGGTATCTCAAAAGAAACACCGTCGATTATCTTTCTTTTGTCGTATGAAAAATCCACGTTTTTGACGGTGAGCGTCATGCTTTCAGGCACAAGTTCTTTCCCGTCAATGTCCATTGTAGGTGACATAAGGGCTTCGCTCACCTTATCAGCGCAATTCTCGATAGTCCTTGTCAGTCCGTTGAACGCGCCGACCTGATCGAGCGATTCAAAGATCATGAAGGAGCATATTATCATCATCACCGTATATACAAGGCTCATTGAGCCGCCCAGATAAAATGCGATGCTCATTATCATCATGACGATCCCCGAGAGCTTCGTGAGAATGTTCAGGAAAAACATTGCAACCTCATAGATCGATTCCATGCGTGTGCTGTATCTTGTAAATCTGTCTATCGAGCTGTCAACATCGGTTATGCTTTTGCCGAACAGATCGAAATTTCTGACCTCGGCGATACCTCTGACATACTCCAGTATCCTTGCGACCATACTATCCTGCGACGTTGTAAATGCATCGGAATCCTCACCTTCCGCACGTATCATGAATTCAGTGCCGACAAGATAGATCACCATTGTAATGAGTGCGACAATGGCTATCCTCGCTTCAAAGAAAAACATAGACAGGACAATGACAAGAGTTGTAATGATACCCTTTGAAATGACAAGCACACATCTTGCGGCTATGCCGGAAAAGCTCTCCATTGTGTTGGTCGCAACAGAAGTTATTTTGCCGAGACCCTCATCATTGAGATAGCCCATCGGCACATAGCGCAGATGTTCAGCTATCTCGATACGCTTGAATGATGAGGTATTAAAGCCTGCTCTCGTCTGGAGCATTGTGGTTTTCATGGAAACGGCTGTTTGCAGAATGATCGACACAAAAATGATGCCTGCCGAAACATATGCCTGTTTTTCCGACAGTCCACCCTCAAATATTGCCTTTATCACGACATAGACGGCAGGGATACGCATAGCGGCAAAGAACGCATGAAATACGCCTAAAAAGATAGACATAAAGAACTGCTTACGTTCCTTTTCACCGCATAAGTCGAAGAATTTTTTGAATGTACGAAGCATTTATGCCTCCTCCTTTCTCACCGCAATGTGACTTTCCCACATATTTCTGTAAAGCGGATTGCTTGCCAAAAGCTCCTGCTGCGTGCCTGCGGCTTCGACCCAGCCGCTGTTTATAAGGAATATCTTGTCCGCGTCGGCAATGGTTGATAGCCTGTGAGCTATGACAATCAGAGTTTTTCCTTCGGTCAGGCGGGAAAGAGCACTCTGTATCACCGCCTCGCTTTCGGGGTCTGTGTAGCTGGTAGCTTCGTCAAGGATAACGATGGGCGCATCCTTCAGCATTGCCCTTGCAATGGATATGCGCTGTCTTTCGCCGCCCGAAAGATGTCCGCCCGAGCCGCCGCATATCGTCTGATAGCCGTTTTCAAGGGACATTATGAAGTCATGGCAGCCGCATTTTTTTGCAGCACATATCACTTCTTCGTCGGTGGCTCCGTCTTTTCCCATGCGTATGTTGTCTATAATTGTCTGATCGAACAGGTAGTTTTCCTGTGAGACATAAGCAATATGCCTGTTGTATTCTTTAAGAGACATATCCCTGATATTCACGCCGCCTATCCTTATTTCGCCGGAATCAACTTCCCATAGAGAAGCGATAAGCCTTGCAACAGTTGATTTTCCGGAACCTGAGGGACCTACAAGTGCATTGACAGTGCCATCCTTTATTTCCATATCGATGCCGTGAAGAACTTCCTTGTCCTTATATGTGAAATGAACGTCTTTGAGCGATATATCATGACCTCGGGGAACAGCTCTGCTTTTTTCAGGACGCTTCATATCCTTTTCGTCAAGGATATCCGCCATATCGCTGATGATCTCACCGACCTTTGAAATGTCATCTGTATAACCGAAAGCGGTAATGAGCGGAGTGACCGTTCCGAAGGAAAGAATGATAAGCACTATCAGATCGGCAGGTTCAAGGGTTCCGTTCAGACAATACATCACTCCCGAGGGAAGAAGACCGAGCATGGTGGCAGGAAAGCACGCCATTCCGAAATTCTGCCAGAAATTCTCCTTCTGCATCCAGTTGATAAAGCATTCTGCACCCTCTTTTGCCGCCTTGACGAACTTGCCGTAAGATGTCCTGCTCTGCCCGAATGCCTTTATTACCTCTATACCTCCGATATACTCCACCGCCGCAGCGTTCAGCGCTTTTGTTTTCTTTATCGTATCAGGGTAATACTTCGGCGTTGAAGCCATCATGACCGAGAATGCGATAAATCCTGCCGGAATGCAGATAAGCTGCCACAGCCCGACTCTGCAGTCAATGGTCATCATATATATGAACATTGCTACAGCACCGATGATATTTGCCGTGAATTCGGGCAGGACGTGTGCGAGTGTCGGCTCGACATGATCTGCTCTGTCACAGATGATGTTTTTGTACTCTCCCGACGAACGCGACTGCACCGCACCAAGGGGCATAGTACCCAGCTTTTTCAACAGCTTTTTTCTCGCATTTCCGATAAGTCCGAAGGTTGCACTGTGAGATGAATATGTTGATAAGCTGTGAAATACATACCGCAGGATCCAGAGTATGCCTATCTGCACACCTCGCTGCAAATAAAAGCTCATTTCGTGTCCGCCTGCTATAAGCTGACGGATAAGCTCCGCAAGGCAGATGTACGAAAGCAGCATACACGCAACACCGAGCAGCGCCAGTATCACGCTCATAAGATAAGTTCCGCGCTTTCCCTCCGTGAATTTCCACAGCCAGCCGAAAGTACTGCGGTTGAGTACAGCCTGTGCTGCGGCTTCGTTCCCGTTTCCTTTTTCCATTTCAATAACTCCTCCTTTTACAATGTTAGTTAGCGCTAACCAGTGGGCTTTTTTTATGCCCCAAATGATTTGGGGCAGTATTTCATATCCCGAGCCATTGCTTCCACGCAGGCTGATAGAATCGCTCCAGCGTTGCAGCATAGTGCATGGCTTGTTCTTTACTCAGACCGTGAGTTACAGGCTGAAAAAACGATTCAATGTAGGAAGTCGTCAGAAGATGAAATTCCGTCCTGTCCACATCATTGACGCGGCAGCCGTTTGATCTCAGCGCTTCCAGATAACGAAGTGTGACTTCCTCTTCATGCTTTGCAGTCTCATGCACAAAATCTTCATATCTTGAGCCCTGTGACTTCAGAATAAGCAGCTTGAATTCGTCAAGATGATCGTAGATCAGTTCCATCATACGGCTCGATTCATTATTGTTTTCCCAGCTTTCTGCGTGGGTGTCACTAAAACAGGTCAGTTCCATTTCGTGATAGAGCGAATGAAAATCACGTATCGCAGGCTCGACGAGCGAATCGAACATCTCGTCTTTGCTGGCGAAATGTTTGTACAGCCCGCCGACCTGTATCCCTGCTTCTGCCGCTATCCGCCTGAGCGACGCATCAGCATAGCCGTACTCCATGAATTCCTTTTTAGCTGCTTCTATAATTCTTTTGTGACTTTCGGTTTTATCCCTCGGCATGGTTCTCACCTCCACAGATCATTTTAATCATGCAAGCATAATGAACGATGTTCACTTTCTGATTATAAGTATACACTGTTCATTATAGTTTGTCAAGGGGTTTTATAATTTTTTTATGATCATACGATATATTTCCCGATTACTTCTCCTGATAAAAGAAGCTTATCAACAAAAAAAGCCGGTCACCCGACTTTTTTGTTGATCCTTGAGAATTTTAACTTTTGGATAAATATAAAGACCGCTTTGAACGCCTGATTCCTTTCATTACTCATTTTTCAGTATTTTATAAAATATGATACCGGTGATCAGCAGCAAAAGCCCCGATACAGTACACGCAGACGTTATTCCATCCGGGATGTCTGTCTGCGGAAGATAGAGCCCGCCAATAAGCAGGAAAACGCTTAGTATCATCATTATCATGCCGATCATCCGGCAGGTATTCTTGCTCATGCGCTTTCCTCCCCCGTCCTTTGTTCAAGCGCGCTCTGCATAAGAACCATATGTGCATACAGACCGCCTGTGTTCATCAATTCCTCATGTGTTCCGGATTCCCGTATACTTCCGCTGTCTATAACAAGTATTTTATCCGCATTCTGTATTGTATTCAGACGATGTGCTATCACTATAACAGTTTTGCTGCGGCACAGCTCAGACATAGCTTCTTTTATGTATCGTTCATTATCCGCATCAATACTTGCAGTTGCTTCATCGAGTATGACTATCGGGGCATCTTTGAGTATGCAGCGTGCAATGGAGATACGCTGTGCTTCACCGCCGGACAGCGTAGAACCGCCCTCTCCGATAATTGCTTCAAAGCCATACGGCAGTTTCATTATCAGGTCATAGCAGCGGGCTTTCTTTGCTGCTTCTACCACATCATCATAGCTCGCATCGGCTTTGCCCATAGCAATATTATTGAACACTGTATCTTCAAACAGATATACTTTTTGAAATACCATGCTGATCAGGCTCATGAGCGTTTCCATCGGCATATTCTTTATATCAGTCCCCCGAATGAGTATCTTCCCGCTGTCAATATCCCAGAATCTGGCAAGAAGATTGGCAATGGTAGTTTTTCCGCTGCCTGATCTTCCCACAAGTGCTATCATCTGTCCGCTGTCTGCTTCAAAAGATATATCATGCAGGATCTCTGTATTTTCATAGGAAAATGATACGTTCTCAAACTCTATCTCATGATCGTATAATGCTCCTCGCTGAGATGCTGGCAGGGGTGCATATCAAAGTAGTTCTGGGTGGCAAGGTGATGGTTAAGATATTGTTTGCTGATGGCCAGGTGGGATATGTAGGTTGAGGCGAGTTCATCGTTATGCAATCTTTCCTTGGTTTTCACCATCTCTTGGAAATCGCCTTTGATGTCGGCAAGGAGGTAGG
>JAILFE010000115.1 GCA_024697725.1 Oscillospiraceae bacterium | reverse complement strand
TACCGCCGTGAAGCTGTTCGCTGTGATGACCGCGAGCCTTCTCCCGAATTCGGAATAGGGGGAATAGTATATCTCCACTCCCCGCACCTTCCCCGCGCTGCCCGCACCCGCCGCGTTTGAATGCAGCGCAAGATGCACCTCGTATCTTCCCGCATTGGAATCGGCTATCGCACCCGTGACGTTACGGTCGGGGTCGTTGCGGACATAGGTTATCCCCGATGCCGTGAGATAAGGCTCCATAGCATCCGCAACAAGATTCATCTGCTCCTGTTCGTTCCCGCCGTTCGCATAGGGGTTCCACTCCTGCGTTGACGGGCTGAGAAATACTGTTTTCATCGTATATCATCCTTTCTCGAATATTTGGTATATACTACTGCTACCGCCGTAAGATTCACGGCGAGCATGAGAACGTTCACCATATCCGCCGCATCCCACAGCACGGGATTATCCGCTGTTCCGCCGATATACATCAGCACCGCCTGCAAAGCGCCGAATAGATGACAGGCGATATCCCCTGTGCGCTCATCGTCCCCGAAAAGTCCGGCGACGGCTTTTCTCCCGCAGCATGACCACCCGAGCATCGACGCGAAAGCGAATACCATCAGCGTTAGCGGCACCAGCAGCCTGCCGAACGCCCCGAGAGCGCTCCCGAAGGCATATGTCACCGCCGCAGTCTCGCTGCCCGAACAGTCCGCGCCGCTGACGAGCAGCACCAGCGCCGTGAGCGTGCAGCATACCACAGTATCTATGAACACCTCGAAAGCCGCCCACTTTCCCACCCTGTCGGGATCATTGCAGCCCGAGGCGGTATGCAGCAGCACCGAGCTCCCGAGCCCCGCCTCGTTGGAGAATATCCCCCGCCGAAGTCCCGCAGATACGGCGTTTTTCAGCATATACCCGCATATCCCGCCGCCCGCAGCGCGTATACCGAGCGCCGAGGATATCATATCATGCACGGCAGAGGCGAATCTGTCGCGGAAGACGAGCATCACCGCCGCCGAGGACGCGATATATATCACCGATGCCGGTATTATGAGCTTTCCCGCCGCCGATTGCAGCCTTTTCCCGCCGCCCGCAAGGAGCACTCCGAACACTCCCGCCGAAAACAGCGATACTATGTGTATATCGGCACCCGTGAGCTCGCTGCCCGCCTTGCAGACAGCGCTCCCCTGGATCATATTCCCCATAAGGCAGGCGCTCGCCGCACACAGCAGGGTATATATCCGGTATATGTACTTCCCGCCGCGCAGCTTTGAAAAATACGCAGGCGCGGGCGCGTCGTGCATATACCTCACCCCGAGGAAATTTTCCGCATATGCCGCCGCCATGCCGAAAAACGCGGCGATATCCATCCATACTACCGCTCCCGCTCCTCCCGCAGCGACAGCCGAAGCCACCCCGATGATATTTCCCGTCCCCATTGCCGCCGCGAGCGCCGATGATACCGCTCTCACCCGTGACTCCCCTCCTCCGCGCTCAAAAAAGCACCTTGCGAGCTTTATCGGATGGAGCTGAGGGAAGCGCGTTTTCACACAGAGATATATCATCACGGAAAATATCAGCAGTATCACCGGGAAAGACCATAACGCTCTGTTTATATAAGTAAATATATTACAGAGAGGATAATATATTAACTGCATTTTCATTTTCTCCGTATTCCATTATTATTTTTATTGTGGTATAATATAATATATGTAGCTTCATGCGGCAAAATGAACCGCAGCAGACATATTGACATATAAAGAAATATACAGATCACCGGAGCGGCAATGAACGATATAAAGAACTTTTCCTCCGATAAGAACGGCTATTCCTTCCTGCTCGTTTTTATCACGATAGCGACAGCGGCTGTGATAATCCTGCTGAATTATCTTCTGCAGAAGCTGGAGATAATGTACCCGCAGCTTTTCCTGCGGGAAAGAGCACTGCCGGAGATAATAATATATTCTGCGATAGGCGTGTTCGCGGCGGCGTATATCATATTCGCGCTGATATTCCTGCGGATATGGCAGAAGACCCTGAGCTACGCGCTCACACCGGACTGCATAATCTCCGATACGGGCTTTTTCATTCGCACAAGACAGATCATGAAATACAGCTCGGTGCAGTATGTATCTCTGGTATCCATGCCGTTTTCGAGGATAAGCAGCTTCAATTTCGTTATAGTAAGTGCTCTGGGCGGCAGGCTCATCATGATGTTCCTGTCCGACAGCGATGCCAAGACGGTGGTCGAGCTGATACAGACACATATCGGCTCATACCGTGAAAGCGGTGACGGGAAATGAAATATCCTGTGAAGAAGGACAAGGTCAGAAGACAGCATTTCTCGGCAGTGCTCGGCTATACCACCAAAAACTTCTGGATGCTGCTCATCCCCGCAGTGCGTGCGCTGATCGCCTACAGCTTCGATATCCTCGAATGGATGCACGTCATGTGGGAGAATATACTGATAATACTTCTGATGTTCGCTGCGGCGGTCTTCCGCTGGTACTTCAACTATTTCACGATAGGCGAAAAGTCGTTCTATCACCACAGCGGCTTTGCTCCGGGCATGGATTCCGAGATACCGTACAGTATGATATCCGCCGTGACCTCGGAAAAAGCGCTGCGCACGCTGCCGTTCAGATGCACGGTGGTGCTGCTCGACACCGATTCCAAATCAATAGAATTTTCCAAGAAATCGCCCGATATCAGGCTCGTGATGAAGAATGCCGACGCTGACGAGCTGTTTAAAAGGCTTTCCGAGATGAACAGCGGAGCAAAGCTCTTCGGCGACAGGATCCCGAAGCGGTCGCTCTTCATGTTCTCGACATTCTTTTCGTCGGCTTTTTCGGGAGTTATGCTCATCGCGGCATTCCTGATAAATTCCGCTAATATAATCGGAGATACTCTCGAAAGGATGTTCTTCGATGCAGTGAACACCGCAGCCGAAAACGTCACGCGCATCATGGGGAGCGTCATCAGGAACATCACCCCCGTCACGGCGGCGGTGACGATAATCCTTGTTGCCGGGTGGCTGCTTTCGTTCCTGCGCAATCTTTTCAGGCATATGTTCTTTTGCATCGAAAAGCGCGGCAACGGCATCACGATAAACGAAGGCTTCATAACCAAAAGAAAATACTATATCAGCTCCGGTCACATAAACTATGCCGATATCAGACAGAACCTAGTAATGAAAGCGGTGCGGATAATGTCGGTGAACGTCAACTGCTCGGGCTACGGCAAGGGCAAGAACGAGATACCCGTTTTCATACCCGTTTCATCGGAGAAAAAGGTCTCGGGGATAATGCGCAGGATAATCCCCGGCTATGAAGTGCAGGGCGAACCGGTGAAGATCGGGATGTATTACATCTGGCGGTACATCGGTCCTGTTACTGTCGCTGTCATGGCGGATATATTCGTATCGGGCATAGGTATAATGCTCCTGCCGCAGTGGTACGATATGCTCCTGTTCGCGTTCATCATGACCGAGATACCGCTGATATGGCTGCTGATAGTCAAGGCGGCTGCCTACTGCACGGGCAGCATAACCTGCAACGGACAGGTAATGGCAATAAAATACTGCACCTGGTACGAATTCCACACGGTCATCGTGCCGCGTGCAAGGATAGCAAAGATAGCTGTTTCGAGAACGGTCTTCCAGATGATAAACGGCTCCTGCGACGTTATCGTGTATACCAATTCGGAATATACGAAATCCCACAGGATAGGCGGAATACCGATCAAGGATGCACAGATGCTTCTCGAACGGTATTCAAAGGATATATAAGGAAAGGCGGTCAATAATCATGGATATCCTTATCAAAGACACCCCCGCGCTGCTTTATGAAGATAACGGCGGTATGCGCATAACCGAAACAAATATCTGCATACGCGGACGGACGATAATCTCCGTGGGCGATATCCCGGAGGGGTTCGCTCCGAAAAAGACCATCGGCGGCAGCGGCTTTCTTGCGATACCGGGGCTGATAAACTGCCATACCCATTCGTATATGTCGGTGTTCCGCAACCTTGCGGACGACCTGACGTTCAATGAATGGCTGTTCGAGCGCATCATGCCGAGGGAGGATATGCTCACGAACGAGGACGGCTACCGCGGCGCTATGCTCTCCTGCGCGGAGATGATAAAGACCGGCACGACCTGCTTTATGGATATGCATATGTTCAAGAATATGACCGCAGCCGCAGCCGACCAGACGGGTATGCGCGTCGTGCTTTCAAGAGGGCTCGTCGGCAGCGACCGCAGCGATGAGGGCGGACTGCGCAGACTGGACGACACGCTGTCCGAAATGAAGCAGTGGAGCATAAATCCGCGCTTCGGCTTTATGATCGCACCCCATGCGATATATACCTGCGGCGAGGATTATCTGAGATACTGCACCGAGAAGGCAAAGGAGACAGGGCTCGGGATGCACATCCACCTTTCCGAGAGCCCGAAGGAGATAAAGGACTGCAAAAAGGCGCATGACGGAATGACACCCGTCGAATACCTCGAAAGCATAGGCTTCTTCGATGTGAAGACCTGCGCCGCACACTGCGTACAATGCAGGGAAAGCGATATCGAGATACTCAGAAAGCACGATGTCAACGTGATACACAATCCCAAGAGCAATCTCAAGCTCGCCAACGGCATAGCACCGATACCCGATATGCAGAAGGCAGGGATAAACATCTGCATGGGAACGGACAGCCAGGCATCGAACAATTCGCTGAATATGTTCTCGGAGATGAATTTCGCTGCGCTGATACATAAGGGCGCAAACAAGGACGCACAGGCAGTCAGCGCACGCGATGTGCTCAGATTCGCGACCGTGAACGGAGCAAAGGCGCTCGGGCTCAATGTCGGAGAGATCGCTGCCGGGAAGCTCGCGGATATCGTGCTGATAGATACCGAAAGACCGGAATTCTATCCGCGCAACGACCTTATCTCGGCACTGGTATACTCGGCGAACGGCACAGAGGTCGATACCGTGGTGATAGACGGTGAGATCGTGCTCGAAAACGGCAGGCTCACGCTTGCGGACGAAGAGGAGATCTACGCAAACGCACAGAAAATCACTGAAAAATTCTGATATATCAAATATTTTAAGTAAACGGAGGAATGCAAAAATGGCAAGCGAAATAAGGAACGAAGCACTCTGGGAGGACGGAAAGATAAAGATCGACTGGGTAAAGGCGAATATGCCGCTGCTGCGTTCGATAGAAAAGGATTTTGAGAGCGAACAGCCCTTCAGGGGACTGAAGATCGCTCTGTCGGTGCATCTTGAAGCAAAGACAGCCTATCTCTGCAAGGTGCTCGCGGCAGGCGGCGCAGAGATGTATGTCACGGGCTCTAATCCCCTTTCCACGCAGGACGATGTTGCGGCTGCGCTCGTTCACGACGGTCTGAACGTATTCGCGTGGTACGATTCCACCCCCGAGGAATATCACAGACATATATCAAAGGTAATAGAAGCAGGTCCGAATATCATAATCGACGACGGCGGCGACCTTGTGAACCTCATACATACCGAGCATCCCGAGATGATAAAGGATGTGATAGGCGGCTGCGAGGAAACGACTACGGGTATAATCCGCCTTATCGCGATGAATAAGCAGGGCGCGCTGAAATTCCCGATGGTGCTCGTCAACAACGCCGACTGCAAGCATCTTTTCGATAACCGCTACGGCACGGGGCAGTCGGTATGGGACGGCATAAACCGCACGACGAATCTCATCGTTGCGGGCAAGAACGTTGTCGTTGCAGGCTACGGCTGGTGCGGCAAGGGCGTTTCCATGAGAGCGAAGGGGCTCGGCGCATCGGTAATAGTCACCGAGGTAGACCCGATACGCGCTATGGAGGCTGTAATGGACGGCTTCAAGGTAATGAAGATGGAGGAAGCGGCAAAGATAGGCGATATCTTTGTAACGGTAACGGGCTGCAAGGATGTCATCACCGAAAAGTGCTTCAATGTCATGAAGGACGGCGCTATCTGCTGCAACGCAGGTCATTTCGACTGCGAGGTGGATGTTGCGCGTCTGCGCGAGATAGCCGTAGAGAGCAAGATCGCAAGAAAGAATATACAGGGCTACAAGCTGAAAAACGGCAGGTGGATAAATATCATCGCAGAGGGCAGGCTCGTGAACCTTGCCGCAGGCGACGGACATCCCGCGGAGATAATGGACATGAGCTTTGCTATACAGGCGCTCTCCGCCGCATATCTCGTAAAGAACAAGGGCAGTCTCACGGATATGGTGATAGACGTACCTAAGAGCATAGACAACGAAGTCGCACGCAGGAAGCTGAAGTTCTGGGATATGGAGATAGACAAGCTCACCGACGAGCAGGAGAAATATCTCAACAGCTGGAATGCAGAGTAAGCAGGGAGCCCCCGCGGGCGATTCGCGGCGGGGAGCCCCCGCTGGCATGTCGCGGCGGGGAGCCCCCGCTGGCATGTCGCGTTGTCAGTGGATAACAGCTGTTTTGTGTCACCCGCGTATGTTACGTTAATGACAGCGCTGAGAACCGCTTTGCAATGACATAACAAAAAAGCAGGATATTCCGTTTCTT
>JAILFE010000382.1 GCA_024697725.1 Oscillospiraceae bacterium | reverse complement strand
GACCTTGTCGGGAAAATGCGAACACACCTCCGCTGCCTGTATGCGTAAGTTTTCGATGTTTTCTTCACCGATAAGCGAAAGCACCTGACTGCGGGTGTTTCCGCCGGTTATCGCACGTGTAAATCGTGTGTTCCGTGACAAAGAGGGCGGTCTTGTCGTTGATTATGTTGGTATCGCAACTGCCTTAAAGCAGGCTATGAACGATTATACCGTTCGTGACAAGAAGAACTACGGCAATACTGATATAGCAAAGGTGGCATATCCTAAGTTTCAGGAGAAATTGCAGATATGCCGAGAACTGCTTCATGAATATGATTACTCTGCATTTTTCGGCGGTAACGAGTTGACCGCCGGAAGAACGATCACCGGTGCTGTCAATTTTCTGATGGAAAGAGAACGTGAGAAAGACAGGGAAAGCTACACAAAAGAGGCTCTGCTTATAAAACAGTCCCTTTCCCTGTGTTCCTCTATCGCAAAAGAGCCGGAACGTGAAGAAGCGGCTTTCTTTGAAGCTGTCCGTGTTCTGCTGATGCGTATTCTCAATCAGGGCAGCGGCAAAAAGCTGTCGCTGCCGGAAATAAATGAAAAGATCAACGAGCTGTTGAAGCAGAGTATCAAGAGTGAAGGAGTAATCAATCTTTTTACTGACAAGGAACAGGAGTTTTCGATATTCGACCCTAAATTTCTTGAAGAAATATCCAAAATGAAGGAGAAAAACCTCGCTGTTGAGCTGCTGAAACGTCTGATTGCAGAACAGGTGCACATCTATAAACGGACAAATCTCGTTAAATCGGAGAAATTCAGCGAAATAATGCAGAATACCATGAACCACTATCTGAATGGTATGCTTACCAATGAAGAAGTCATACAGGAAATGCTCAAGCTCGCAAAGCAGATCAGAGAAGCCAAGGAAGCAGGTGAACAGCTCGGACTGACCGCCGATGAACTTGCTTTCTACGATGCGCTCACCAAACCGCAGGCTATAAAAGATTTTTATGAAAATGAGGAGCTTATCGCTATTACCAAGGAACTTGCGGATAAGCTCCGCAAAAACCGAACCATTGACTGGCAGAAGCGTGACAGCGCAAGAGCCAAAATGCGCATGATGATACGAAAGCTGCTGAAAGATCACCGCTATCCGCCGGAAGGTATGGACGATGCGGTCACAACGGTCATGAGCCAGTGTGAACTGTGGGCGGATAATATTATGAGTGTATAATTATCCTGATTTTTTGAGCATGAATATAAGGAGAATGACCTATGGATTACACAAAATTGAGCAAAGAGATATCCTATGCTCTTCGTCACGCTCCGTGGGAATATGAACTGGAGCTCGATAATGAAGGCTTTGTGCCTGTTGAGCAGCTTATCAACGCTGTGAACGAAAGCGGAAAATATGACCGTCCTGTCGCATTGGACGATCTCGAACACATCATAGAGGTTTCAGACAAGAAACGTCATGAGATACATGGTGATAAGATAAGAGCCTTATATGGTCATTCTGTTCCTATGCATATTTCAAAAGAACCTGTCATACCGCCGGATATTCTCTACCACGGAACAACACACAAGGCACTTGATGCAATAATGAATGACGGTCTGAAACCTATGGGCAGGCAGTATGTTCATCTTTCCGTTGATACCGAAACTGCTGTTCAGGTCGGAAAGCGCAGAGACAATGATCCTGTTATCCTGAAAATAGACGCATTAAAAGCATACAACGACGGTGTCAGGTTCTATAAAGGAAATGATAAAGTCATACTTGCTGATCATGTTCCCCAACAGTATATCATGGATGAATATTGATAAGCTAATACGGGTGCCGATGCACCTCCTACACACCACCATACACACCTGCAAACCGCGTATCTGCGCCGTTTACACACCTACACACCCAAAAAAGTATTTTTCTTACGATTTTTGCAGGCGGCAATAGACTACTGCCATAAATGACAACGCCGTGCCGGAGTGATCCCGCACGGCGTTTCTTATTTGACCGTATAGTATTTCTGATACTTGCTCTTGGGCTTGTCGGAAATCGTCATTCCGAGCAGACCTTGCTCTGTCAGGGGTTTGATATATTTTTCCATCACATAAGCTATTGTCATTCTGCCCTTGAAAAGCTGTTCTATGTCGGTTCGGCTGCGAGGTGTCTTACAGAAAGCGAGTATCTCTTCTTCGTGCGGATCGAGAACAGTTATGGCTGCGGAACGATTATAAAGCGTGACCTTGAAAACGCCCCTGTCGCTTTCAAACTTTGGCGCGGGCAGACCGTGTTCTTCCATTGCGTTAATAATGGTAGGTATCCCGCTGTAACGGTTCTCCGTTTCTCCAAGGATCTCCATTGCATTCGCTATGGCAGGATTTCTTGTGTCGGCGGATACTTTTCCGAGCCTGTCAATCGTCATTCTTCCGTAAAGCCCGCCGGGATTTTCTATTTCAAAGCGGTCGCTGTACATTCGTATGGTGATAGGCGCGGAATCGGTGTGTATGCTGTAATCACGGTGGATAAGCGCATTAAGGATAAGCTCTCTTATTGCAATAACAGGATACTCGGTCTTGTCTGTGCGCTTGCCGGTGTTAGGGTCGATTATCGTTGCTGTCTTCATGTTTTTTCTCACGAAATTCAGTGAGTCATTGAGCATCTGAACGAGAGTACCGTCAAGCCGCTTATTGTCAATGAACCGTTCGCCGACATTTCCTGTGCTGCTTATTTCCGTTCCGGGAACAGAAACAGCAGTTATACTGAGCTGCGGAAAGAATGCCTGCGGATAGCTTGAAAACAGCATAAGTCCGGCAAGAGTCGGCTTGCCTTCGTCGGTAAACCCTTGCAGACGGCATAAGTCCTCATCGGGAAGCTCAGCAAGGTTAGGCTTTTTGCTTTTCAGCAGATCAAGATACAGATCAAATGCCTTGGTGTGCATATCTTTAAGGACAGCCCTTTCAGAGATCCGAAGCTCGTCCTGTATCTTTTTTCGGAACGCCTCAAAGCTGTAAACTTCGTATTCGGTCATAAGTCTGTCGGCATCTCCCGAACGGATATACGAGCCTTTCAATCTACCGACGCCGCTGTAAAAGCAAGGCTTGTCTGCATTGTCTGTTTCCTGTATTTCCGCAGACATGACAGTTTTCGCATCAATTGACGCAACGGTAAACAGAGGTCTTATGACCGGAGTCATTTCCATACATTGTGCTTCGACTTTTTTCATCAGATCGGCAGCATCATATACACCGCAGATATTAAAATCGTCATTCTCATCAACGCCGAATACGATCACGCCTCCGCCTGATTGATTTGAAAAAGAAGACAGCGTTTCCCTGACCTTGGGGCAGCCCTTGTTAGCCGCTTTTATTTCAATGCTGTTGGTTTCGCTGCGGATAGTCTGTATCTTTTGTATCAAGGCAATAAGTTCGTTTTCAAGCATATTGATCGCCTCCCTGATATTATTATACGCTTTTTATTAGAATTTGTCAAGAAATATTCCTGATAAATCGCGCAAATTTCTGATAAAATCATCATTCGTTCTAATAAATGTGTTATAAATGCTAAAATACAGATAAGTTCCGATTATTTCTTGTTTTAATGTCTGCTCAAAAAGCCGAAAAATACGTAATAGTGCAACTTCGGAGTGCTTTTCGGCTTTTTGAGTGCAAGATTTTTGAGCTGATAAGCCCAAAAATCTTGCACTATTTATCGGACCAGAGAAAAACTGTGCCGATCTGTTCCGGACGGCACAGTTTTGTCATTTGTCCTGTCATTCATTATCACAGCAGGTCAATCTGAAGCTTTCGGTATCGACGCTGAGCTCAGCCGTTTCTCCCATGATAAGAGGATAGTTTATGTCACCGTGTCCTGCCGGAAAACCAAATGCCACAGGGATATCCGT
>JAILFE010000094.1 GCA_024697725.1 Oscillospiraceae bacterium | reverse complement strand
TGTGGATATGTAATAAAGTGAAGGAATATGCCGAGAGAATTTATGCGACTGAAAAAGCAAAGTTAGAAAGGAACACATCATCTGCACCGTCGCATTTAAACTGATAAAATAATCTACGGCTGCACCCGAAGGCACAGCCGTCTGCTCTCAAATATAAACCATACACTCAAACACAGCTTCTCTTGCCATATAGACGAAGCAGTTTTCCAGACCGAGCATCTTCTCGGCATTACTGCTGAGGACAGCCTTCTGATAGCAACTATCGGTCTGTTTCCAAAGTTCAACCTGGTGTGAGATAGCTTCACTGACTTTATGTTCCAAATCATCGAGGTACTGCACGATCCTGCCCTCATTGACAAGCCTGCAAAGCCTATCGGGGCAATGGCTGTCAGAGAAATGAAGATGATACCTGATGAAGTCAGTGGTATAGGTCTTGTTCTCCTCGGTCTGCGTATCGGTGTTGAAGTGTGTGACTGTCATTGAATTTGTGTCGATTTTCCATATCGGCACATTTTTCTTTTTCAGCGGGCTATATGCAACTTGTTCGCTTTCGTATCTGCTCATTATGAGATCCTCCGTAGTATCTATAATGTGTCGAATTTGGCTGCTGATTATCTGTTACTATTTGAACTATTCACAATCCTCAAAATCGTCGCTCACTTTGATGACCTGATCTATCGCATATTTCAGCTTGGATTTCCACGAAAGATGAAGCTGATCCACCGTCCATTCGTAGTAAGATTTACCCTTTGAACTTTCGTGATCCTCGATGACCGACAAGCCATGTTTACGGCATATCTCATCGGACAGGTCAAGCAGGTTCTTCCATGACCTTTCTTTGACCTTGCCTTGATTGTGAAGCGTTTCAAAAGTTCTGCCGTCATTAAGGCTTACATTATTAAAAATGCAGTGAACATGGATATGGTCAGTATCGGTATGAACAGCAAGATAATATTGAAAGTTTCCCTGAAGCAGTCTGTCAGCTAATTCCTTGCCTACTTCAAGAGCCTTTTCGGGAGTAATTTCCCCGGGGGCAAAACTCTGGATAAGATGCTGACAAAGCACCGAACTTCGTCCCGTCCCAATATCGTTTCGTATCTCCTGAAACTTCTTTGCCGCTGTATAGGGATCATCATCACAATACCGCAAGAGCGACCAGCAGATTCAGTTCGTGTCTGATGTCTCCGGCATTTTTCGCCCTGAGACTTGTGACCGTTCTGTCTGCGATGCCCGTTCGTGCTGCGATCTCCTCGGTGGTAACTCCCTGCTTTTCGATGTTCCATGCCACAAGATCATGGAAATCATCAAAAGTGGGAGCATCATCAATGAGTGCCCTGCTTACCTCCGTATCGGGAATGGCTGCATACCCCTTATTTTTTTACAAACTCCGTGTACATATTGAAATACCTCCAGCATAGAAAAAATAGTCGTAAGCGCTCAGCTTACGGATAATAGTATAGCATATTTTCTACAAATTTTCAATATGTTGTTTGGTGGGTTTTCACAACTACACAGACGATGTAAGTTCCATATAGACTACAAGGCAATTAAATTATATATGACGCTGAAAAAGACAATAACATTACTCGGCGTTTGGAACACATTCAATAATACTTCCGCTTGTTCCTGTTACGTCACCTCTGCCTGTT
The DNA here is from genome assembly GCA_024697725.1 of Oscillospiraceae bacterium. Taxonomy (GTDB): domain Bacteria; phylum Bacillota; class Clostridia; order Oscillospirales; family Ruminococcaceae; genus RGIG4694. Next base: position 2,251 of record JAILFE010000094.1, on the reverse strand, counting down.
CTTTTCATATATAATATGGTATCCTAAAGGCATAGCTAAATCTATCAAGTGTACACGGAATTGGAGAATAAAATGATACTCAACAGGCACACGGCGCTGTACTGCCGTTTGTCCAAAGACGATGCCAATTACGGCGAAAGCACCAGCATAAAAACGCAGAAGCTGATACTGGAGCAGTATGCCTTAGATCACAAGTATTACAAGTACGAATTTTACGTCGATGACGGGTATTCGGGGGTCAATTTTGAGCGCCCCGAATTTGAACGCATGATACAAGATGTTAAGAACGGACTTGTGGAGAGGGTGATCGTTAAAGACCTTTCTCGTTTTGGAAGAAACTATATCCTTGTGGGCGAATATGTAGAACTGATATTCCCGAAATATGATGTGCAGTTCGTATCGGTCTCGGAGAATATGGATTCCGAACAAGGGAACCTTGACATGATGCCCATCAACAATTTGGTAAACGAATGGTATGCCCGGGATATTTCCAAAAAGCAGAAGGCTTCTGTCAAGGCAAGAGGCAATAACGGAAAGCGGCTTACCACAAAACCTATCTTCGGATACGTATTTGATCCTGCCGATCACTCAGCTTGGATCATAGATGAAACGGCGGCAGCGGTGATACGCATGATATTTGATATGTATGTTTCGGGAAAAGGTCTCAGCATGATAGCAAAATATCTCAAAGAGCATGAAGTTCCGACACCGAAGGTCTATGCAAGTGAGAATGTCGAGAGCGATGAGCCTTACAATTGGAGTCACAGCACATTGAAGTCACTGTTATCCAAGCAGGAATACTGCGGCGATACGGTCAATTTCCGAACGGAGCGTATTTCCTATAAATGCAAGAAGATACGAAGCAATCCTCCCGAAAAGTGGGTGATATTCAAGGACACTCACCCTGCGATCATCTCAAGGGAGACTTACGATAAAGCGCAGGCGATCATCGGGCAGAAAAGGAAAGTTTTCGAGGAGCGCCCGAAGCTGTCCGTTCCGATGTTCCATGATGTGCTTTACTGTGCCGACTGCGGAAAAAAGCTCTATATCATGCGAAAGAACGGCAAGCATATCAATTCGGATTCCTATGTGTGCAGTACCAGCAGAAAGAACAAAGCATTATGTACTACCCACTACATTAAGGAAGATGAACTGGTCAAACTTTTGACTGCTGATATACATTTCTATGAGAACTATCTCATTATGGACGAGACTGCGCTGAAAAACAATATCATCCGATATATCCGCATCAGGCAGAATGAGAATACGGCGCAGTATTCCGAGAGGGTAAAGCAGATAGATGTCCGTCTGAATGAAATACCCGAGGTACGCAAACGGCTCTTTGAGGAAAAGCTGAACGGTGCTGTATCCGCCGAGGTTTTTGCGGATATTATGACAAGTCTGGACGATGAGATCGAAAAACTTAAAGCAGAAAGAAGTGACTGCCTGCTGCATATCCATTCGGTTTGCGATGATGCAGGCGGTGTGGAGGTATTCCTTGCAAGGCTGAAAAAGTATCTGCACTTTGACAAGCTGACAGCTGAGATGATCGAGGACTTAGTGGAACGGATCGACGTTTTTGAGCCGGAGTATCCAAATCCGTATACGAAAGTACCCAGGATACGGATCTGTTATATCGGTGTGGGCGATATTCGGGGTATGCGGGAATGAACGTGGAATTGAAACGGCTGATGCGTCATCAGCGGTATATCATCGAGCGTGACTCCGCAAAGGGTGTACTGCATTACGGCTCGGAGGAAGAGCTTTACAAGATGTCCCCATACGGTCTTTATGAGTATGAGCAGGAACAGCAGGAAGCAGAATATCGTGCGTTACTGCGTAAGGCAATGTACATGGCACTCAGTGACTTGCAGGAATGGAATCCCCATTGGTATGAGCTGGTGACGGAGTACTATCTGTCTGAGCCGAGACTGACACTTGAACAGGTCGGAGAGCGGTATGGTGTCTCACGGCAGGCGGTGACAAAATCCATTCGCAAAGGAATGACGGTACTGCGGTGTCATGCCAATATGCACCTTACTGAATTGTTGAATGAATAGAAGCAGGCTCACGAAGTAAATAGTGCTTCGTGAGCCTGAACGTTATTTTTCTTCTTCTTCTGCAAGATCAATTACCTTCTTGCCTTGCTTTCGGGCATATTGTATCGTTTTGTATGCTCCGCCGACCTTTCGCCGGATACAGCATATCACAAGATCGGAACGGTCAACAATACTTCTGTTGCGTATCTGTA
>JAILFE010000077.1 GCA_024697725.1 Oscillospiraceae bacterium | reverse complement strand
TAGAAAAATCTCTCCTCCCGCGAACGCACCGACGGGAACGAACCCAGTATCAGTATACGGCTGTTCTTGTCATATACAGGCTCGATATTATGCACTGCCGCTGTCTTTTCCATATCATCACTTCCGTTTTTTCGGATAATTACTCCGGCAATTTATTTATCGGCTCAATCACAAAATTTGACTGATGCTTTTTATGTTATTATAGCTTTTCAATAACACAGTGCAAAAGTTTAGGTCAAGCCTTTTCAAAGGCTTGCGGGGTCGAGGGGCAGCGCCCTCGCGGGTCAAGGGCAGAGCCCTTGTCGCCGTCCGCAGACGGCGAAACTCCCCTTTTACAAAGAGCTCCGCAAGGGGGTGAATTGAAAACAGTCCGGTGGACTGTTTTCAAGAGGGGGATGCCCTGCGATAGAGGGCATCCCCCTGAGATGCCTTTCTTGATATTATTAGGTATTCACTATACGAAACAGCATTTTTCTTTTCCGGGCAGGTCTATTATACCATACAGAAATCGTCAAGTCAAATCCGGCCGGCTTATTGTCAGATGAAATACCGCAGAGTGCCGTTTGTTATGATTATTTGTGAAATGTGACGAAAAATCGTGAATTTCCGTGCTTTGCACTATATGACAAAAAATAATTGTTGCAGTAGGGCAAAATATGTGGTATAATATATTAATAGTCACCAGGAAGAATCCGCGTGACGGTGCATACAGCGCAAATATCGTGCAGGAATAACAATAATAAACATATATATTTATTTACATCATACTGCGCATCAAAAAGGAATGATATTTTTATGGCAAAGATAAAGGTCGCGGTGATCTTCGGCGGTGTGTCCACAGAGCATGATATCTCTCTCATATCCGCCACAAACGTTATGCAGAACCTTTCTGCGGAAAAATATGAGATAATCCCGATAGGGATAACGAAAAAGGGCAGGTGGCTGTTCTATCCGGGCAGCATATCTGCGATATCGGGCGGCAACTGGGAATCCAATCCCGACTGCGCACCTGCTGCGATACTCCCCGACAGGGTATACAAGGGCGTTGCCAAGATCGAGGACGGCGAGATCAGCTTTGTAAAGGCGGATGTCGTATTCCCGGTCCTCCACGGCAAAAACGGCGAGGACGGCACGGTCCAGGGACTTCTGGAGCTTTCCGGGCTGCCGTATGTCGGCTGCGGTGTGCTCTCGTCGGCTGCCTGCATGGATAAGTCTTTCACGCATACGGTGCTCGAACAGAACGGCATACATACCGCAAACTGGAGAGTGATAAGGCAGTCCGAGATAAATCATCTCGATGAGCTTTGCGAGAGCATACCCGAGGAGCTCGGCGGATTCCCCGTGTTCGTAAAGCCTGCCTGCAGCGGTTCGTCATTCGGCGTGAACAAGGCGTCCGACCCCGATGAACTGAAGGAAGCAGTGAAACTCGCCTTCGCACACGACAAGAAGGTCATAGTCGAGGAATATATCAAGGGACGCGAACTCGAATGCGCCGTTATGGGAAATGATACGCCTTTTGCTTCGGGCGTGGGCGAGATAGTTTCCTGCAACGAATTCTATGATTATGACGCAAAGTACGTTCTCGGCACATCGGGGCTGAATATACCCGCCGATATCCCCGAGAGCGCCGCATCGGAGATAAAGAAGACCGCAGTCAAGGCGTTTTCGGCGCTCGGCTGCAGCGGTCTTGCAAGAGTCGATTTCTTCCTCACCGAGCAGGGCAGGGTGGTGCTCAATGAGATAAATACAATGCCGGGCTTCACGTCGATAAGTATGTACCCCAAGCTCATGGACAATATGGGGATAAGTTATCCCGAGCTGCTCGACAGGCTCATATCTCTTGCTCTTGAAAAGCAATAATATTGGACGGATGTGATGATATGGATAACAGGGCTGTCGGTATTTTTGATTCAGGTATAGGAGGGCTCACCTGCGTAAGGGAGATAAACCGCCTTCTGCCGCATGAAAATGTCGTATATTTCGGAGATACCGCTCGTATCCCCTACGGCACAAGGAGCCGTTCTACTATCGAGAGCTATGCCCGCCAGGATATGAATTTCATCCGCAGGCATGATGTAAAGCTGATAATATCGGCGTGCGGGACGGTCTCTTCGATAATGGGCGCCAGGAAGGATTATGACGGTCTGCCGTATACCGGGGTCGTGATACCCGCCGCGCAGGCTGCCTGTGCAGCCACAAGGAACGGCAGGATCGGCGTTATCGGCACTCCCGCGACGATACGTTCGGGAGCATACGGCAAGGCGATAAGAGCGATACGTCAGGATGCCGCGATAATGGGAAATTCATGTCCGCTGTTCGTGCCTATGGCGGAAAACGGCATAACCTCCCCCGATGATGTCGTGGTGAAGGAAATGACCGCAAGATATCTGAAACCGCTCAAAAAGGAAAACGTTGATACGCTGATACTCGGCTGTACGCATTATCCGCTTTTTGCGGATGCGATATCCGAATATATGGGCGCGGATGTAACGCTGATATCCTCGGGAGCAGAGGCTGCAAAATATGCACAGAGCCTGCTCACACGTATGGATATGCTGACAGGGAACGAGGAAAACGGTGCAAATACGTTCTATTCGTCTGACAGCGCCGATATGTTCGAGGAGAACGCCCGCCTGTTCTTCGGCGGTGAGATAAACGGCAGCGTCAGCGAGATAAGCATGGATGAGCTTATCGAGGGATAGCTCCCAGTCTTTTTGTGAATAATAAAGGAAGCTGACAGTATATGGCTGAAAATGATAAAAAAACGGACGTTATGATAACGCTGAAAAGCGTGCAGATCATAAACGACGACCGCGAGGAGACGGAGCTCATCACCGAAGGGACGCTGAAGCACGTTGACGGCGGCTATGAGATACAGTATGACGAATCCGAGGCTACAGGCTTCGAGGGCTCGACGACCGTGCTCTCCTGCATCGGCAACACCTTTGCCTCGATGCAGCGCTACGGTTCGACAAGCTCGAATCTCGTGATAGAGAAGGACAAGAAGCATCACTGCCACTACGGCACCCCCTTCGGGGAGTTCATGGTCGGGGTTTATACCCATAAGATCGACAACAAGCTCACCGACAGCGGCGGCAATGTGTACTTCAAGTATACGCTCGACGTCAATTCGAGCTATCTTTCGGACAACGAGGTATATATAAGCGTTAGTCCCCGTGCGTGACGACATTGTCGTTACGATATTATTTGTATAAGGAATGATAAAAATGACTGATCCCGTTAAGGAGACTGCCGACAGTCTCAAAGCGCTGGTAAGAGCCGCTCTTGAGGCTGCTGCTGCCGAAAAGGGAGTGGATATATCCGCTCTCCCGGAAATAAACATCGAGATACCCGCCGACAGTTCGCACGGCGATTTTGCCACGAATGCGGCGCTTGCATCCGCAAGAGCCCTGCATTCGAGCCCGAGGGATATCGCTGCCGATATATGCGCAAGGCTCGATCTTTCGGGAACATATTTTGAAAAGGTGGAGACGGCAGGCCCCGGATTCATCAACTTCTTCCTCTCGAAGGACTGGTTCGGTGCGGCAATTTCGTCTGTTATATCGGCAGGAGCGCGCTACGGCACGACAAGTACGGGCGGCGGGAAGAAGATACTTCTCGAATTTGTCTCGGCAAATCCCACAGGACCTATGCATATCGGAAATGCAAGAGGCGGCGCGATCGGCGACTGTCTTGCATCCGTGCTGGAGGCAGCGGGATATAACGTATGCCGTGAATTCTATGTCAATGACGCGGGAAATCAGGTCAATAAGTTCGGAAGATCACTGGAGCTTAGGTATATGCAGCTCAATGACCCCGAAAATGCCGGATTTATCGCATCCTTTGACAATGATGAGGAGCTCTGTCAGGCGATATTCTCCGATACGGAGCGTTTCCCGATGCCCGATGACGTTTATCTCGGCGCGGATATCATAGCTCATGCAAAAAGATTCACCGAAATAAACGGCGATAAGTATTATTCCGCCGATGAGGAGGAAAGACGCGCCGCACTGGTGAATTATGCACTGCCGCTCAATATCGAGGGGCTCGAAAGAGATCTCGGCAGGTACAGGATAATCTACGACAACTGGTTCCGTGAGAGCACTCTCCATTCGGACGGATCGGTCGAAAGGATAATACAGAAGCTCAAGGACAGCGGCTATACCTACGAGCAGGAGGGTGCGCTGTGGTTCGCTTCGAGCAGGCTCGGCGATGACAAGGACAGAGTTCTTGTCCGCGCGAACGGCGTGCCTACGTATTTTGTCCCCGATATCGCATACCATTACAACAAGCTTTCGGAAAGAGGCTTCGATACCGCGATAGATATACTCGGCGCCGATCATCACGGATATATACCGCGCATGAAGGCGGCTATGCAGGCGCTCGGCGTTGACCCCGAAAGGCTCGATATGGTCATAATGCAGATGGTCAGCCTTATCGACGGCGAGGGCAATCCCATAAAGCAGTCAAAGCGCTCGGGAAAAGCGATATCCCTTGTCACGCTGCTTGATGAGATACCCATTGATGCAGCGAGATTCTTCTTCAATCTCCGTGAGGCAAATTCGCAGTTCGAGATGGATCTTGACCTTGCTATAGAGCAGTCCTCCAAGAACCCCGTATATTACGTGCAGTACGCTCATGCGCGTATATGCTCGATAATACGCGGTCTGAAGGGCAAGGGCATATTTGCCGACGGGAACGCAAAGCCCGTATATACCGAGCCCGAGGAGATCGAGCTCATCAGGGAGCTCTCTATACTCCCCGGAACGGTCGATGCGGCAGCAGCAGCTTACGATCCCTCCAAGCTCACGAAATATGCTGTTGAGCTTGCATCGTGCTTCCATAAGTTCTATGATAAATGCCGCATAATGGGCGAGAGCGAGGATGTGCTCCAGTCGCGCCTTATGCTGTGCAACGCAGTCAGGATAACTATCGAGAACGTGTTCGCTATGCTGAAAATAACCTGCCCCGACAAGATGTAAAAACGAACAAAGACCGCAGATACGTGCATCTGCGGTCTTTTTGGCGTTTATAGCTGTCTTTGTCATGTTTCATCGGCGGGTCTGTGCAGTCTGTCGATATGCACATCGAGCTGCTCGAAGGGTATCTCTATGCCGTTTTCGTCAAATGCGGTCTTGACAGCCTCTGTGATATCGAAATAAGCGTCCCAGTAGTCGCCGGTATTCACCCATACCCACGCGCATATGTTCACCGAACTCCCTGCGAGCTCCTTTACGCGCACGGTCGGCGGCGGAACCGTAAGAGCGCGGGGGCTTTTCGATATAACGTCCTTTATCACATCGGCGGCTTTTGTGAAGTCCTCCCTGTAGGAAACGGGGAACAACAGGTCTACGCGGCGGTAGGGCTCGGCGGTGTAGTTTATCACCGTGGAAGAGGATATCGAACCGTTCGGCATGAAGACAGACTTGTTGTCGAGAGTCTTGAGCTCGGTGTTGATTATCGAGATCATACGCACCGTTCCCTCGGTGCCGTTGACCTGTATATAGTCCCCGACCTTGAATGGCTTTGAGAGAAGTATGATGAATCCGCCCGCAACGTTTGAAAGGCTGTTCTGGAGGGCAAGACCTATCGCAAGTCCCGCCGCGCTTATCACTGCGATAATGGATGTCATCGGTATTCCGAGAGT
>JAILFE010000043.1 GCA_024697725.1 Oscillospiraceae bacterium | reverse complement strand
GATATGAACTGGAGAATACCCATAAGCCCCAAAATATTTATCAGTTTCTTTTTCATGACTGCACCTCCATATGTCTGCTGAACCATGCTATATATTTTCTCATATCCTCCGATATCGTGCAGATATCGGATATATCTGAGCATCCTGCCGTTGCTTTGTCTATATGACAGTCAACGAGAGAATGCACTGCCATTGCATAGGAAAGTGCGGCGGTATCCACATCCTCGTTCTTCATTTTCCCGTGTACGACCAGTGCATAGAACAGCGCTCGTGTACTTTCTACCATACGATCTGTCTCGTCGAGCATTATCCTTGCCGCCGCGGGGGAGGTGCTCCTTTCGGAATAAAGCACCCTGAAAAAGCATAGCATATCCTTATCCGTGAGAAATCTCAGATATCCCTGAAGGCTCAGAAGAAGTATCTCTTCAAGGCTCTTGTCCGCAAGTGCGGAGAAGTCCGGGGGGGAATTGCCGTTCTGCTTTGCGTGTTCCCTCAGTGCGGAATACATACCGTTCACGAGTTCGTCCTTTGACTTGAAGTGATTGTACAGCGACGGCTTTTTTATGCCGATCCTGTCGGCTATCTGCGAAAGTGTTACCGCTTTAAGTCCGTTTTCGGAGGCAAGCTCCAGAGCAGCGCGGATTATTTCTTCTTTTCTTGTCATGATATCATCTCCATGCCTTGATTACCTTACATTAGTTATTATACTACCATTCGTTAGTCTTGTCAAGTGCTTTACCGACAATTTTTTGCACAAAATCTTGACTTTTTCTTCGCTTTTATATATAATTAATGTGTATATTTTCGGAAAAACAAGAAAGACCGCATAACGGTGCGGTCTTTGTGATGATAAGGAGCAGCTATGGATATTGTGATGATAAAATGCCCGAACTGCGGAGCCTCTGTTGAGCGCAGGGAAGGGGAATACTTCTTGAAATGCCCCTACTGCGGCATGGAGGTATGCTTTGACGATATCAAGGAAGAAGCACAGATAGGCGTGCTGCAGAACAAGCTGTCGGCATTCGAGCAGAACGACATCCAGGTCGAAGCCGCGCGGCAGCGTCTGAAGAGATATTGCAGGATGCGCAATGTATCGTTTGGGGTGATGTGCCTGATGACGATAGTGGGCTTTGATCTGGTCTCCCTTGCCGGAGACGACGATCCCCAGACCGGGCTCGGTGTGCTGATAACTCTCGGCGCGTGGGGTATTGCATTCTTTGCGCCGCTGCTGCTTGCGATAATATATCCGGGGTACAATATCATGACCGGAACGACTGATAAACACAAGACAGTGAAGATGTGGCTGAAGCTTTCGCTTGTCACTGTCGGGCTGATCATCGTCTCATTGATCGTGGCATTTATCATAGAGGAGATAATAAGCGCCGCTGCAAAGTAAATACTCTGTCAGAGGCTCTCCGCGAGCGGTATGACCTGCTTTTCGATGAATTCTGCGCGGTCATATATCCTCGGCTTGAAGGTGCCGTTTATACCGACAGATATCTTCTTTACGGGGTCGGCGTATATTATGTTACCGCAGTCGCCGATCGCTGCGAAGACAGGCTTGTCCTTGTCGGGTCTGTACCAGAGATAACCGTAATACATATTCCCGAAGCGCTCTCCGAGGTGAAGGACAGGCGAAGTCATTTCCGATATCCATTCCCCGGAGAGCACTCTTTTTCCGTTGTAAACGCCGCCGTTTATCAGCATCCAGCCGATCTTCGCCATATCGTCGGCTGATAGTGTGAGTCCCCAGCCTGCGGTCACGGTATCTTTTGGGTCGGAATACCATTCGCTGATGTGGGGCTTTTTGCTCATAAAGAACTCGAACTGATCCTCCTTCGAGCTGTCGCCGTGCATTACGTGCTCGGGGATGTCAAGAGGGGAGAAGAGATACTTGTTTGCAAAGTCGATGCACTTCATCCCAGATGCGTGCTCTATCACACCAGCAAGTATCTGTATGCCGAGAGTGGCGTATTTGAATTCGCCCGTTATCCCCGCTTTTCCGCCGAGCAGATCGAGCGCCGCCTTCGTCCAGTCGTCTGAGGTGCATACCTTTGTCCACGGCTCGCTGCGGTACTTGTACGGCGCAGTCATCGTGAGCATATGGCGGAGCGTCACGTCGTATATCGTCTTTTCGCCGCGCTTTACGGTGTAATCGGGAAAGAAGTCGATCACCTTCCGATCGGTGCCTCCGATAAGACCCTTGTCTATGGCTATGCCCGTGAGCACAGCCATTATGCCTTTGGTCACGGAATTGACATTTGCAGAGCTGTCCCGCTCAAATCCGCGCCAGCAGTCGCTGTAGACTATCACGCCGCCCTTTATGGCACTTATCTGGCATATATTGCTCTCATTGCCCGTGCTTTCCGAAATTGATCTGTGAAATTCGCTTTTTGTCATGGTATTATTCCTCCCTAATATATGCGGCGCCGATTATAGTAATCCAACTATCAGAATTCACAAAATCCGGTCACAAAAGCTTGGATTTATGGATTTTGTGACCTGGATTTTGTCCGAATTCTAAGGCGGATTGCTATAGAATCTGTACAGTAAATACATTGTATCAAAACAAATTTTTAATGTCAACAGAATAAGAAAAATTTTTTCATATTTTTATATAGTGCGTGCTCAATAACCGCCCTACTGGCGGTTATTGGCAGAAGCGGCTGCTTACAGCCGCTTACAGCCGCTTCTGCTGCTGCAAATCAAAGATTTGCAGCGCACTACCTGATTAATGTCTGCTTATTGCTGACCTACGGTCAGCAATAGTGCAAGATTTTTGGGCT